>JANNVF010000368.1:0-14504 GCA_031414315.1 Hyphomonadaceae bacterium
GTCGTACAGTATTCGTACGGTAGATTACTCTGTGGCCGCAAATACATTCAGAGCAAGTTCATCGCAATACTCGTATTTATTTGATGCGGCTGCAACAAACACGCCTCCCGTCGCGTTGAATGCCGTTAAAGGCAAAGGAGAATTCCATGAATCGCATCGCCCTGCTCGCGGTGACTGCCGTTACCGCCTTCGCGCCGATCGCCGGTGCGCCTGCCTTCGCGGCCCCACCCCAAGGCTACGAACAAAACGACACCCGCTACGAGCGCAACCGTGACGACAACGGCCGCTACGACCGTAACGACCGTCGTCAGAACGACCGCGACGTGCGCCGGGATGACCGACGCAATTCTGATCGCGACCGTTACAGCGACCGCCGCCGCGAGGCCCGCCACGAACACCGCTGGGATCATCGTCAGCACAACGGCTATACGGTGAATGGCCAATGGTATTACGGCGCGCCGCCCAGCAACTATTACTACCGCCCTGATTTCCGCCCGGGCTATCAGGCTTGGCAGCGCGGCCAGCGCGTCCCGGCCTACTACCGCGACAGCGCCCACCGCGTGGATTACCGCCAGTACCGCAACCTGCGCGCGCCGCCGCGCGGCTACCAGTACGTGCGCGATGACCGCGGCGCGGTCCTGCTGGTCGGCATCGCGACAGGCCTGATCCTGTCGACGATCCTCACGCAGTAGACGTCAGCGCCAACGACGAGCGAGGCCGCCCCGGTTCACGCCGGGGCGGCTTTCGTTTGCGCTGCGTCGGTGAAACAAACTTGCAATATTGAAATGAGATCGAAACATGATTACTTGTAACAACATCACCCGTTCAGTCTGAGTTCAACTGAATACTGTAAGTTCTTTCCTGTGACGGAAACAAACCCGTCGGGGTGCGTTGAACCCCTGCACACAGGAGACTGACCATGAAACGCTTCGCCCTTCTCGCCTTTGCTGCGGTCACCGCCATTGCGCCGATCGCGGCCGCCCCGGCTTCCGCTGCGCCGCGGTACGAACAAACGCCGCAGAACCGCCCCGCGGCTGAGCGCCGTGAAGACCGCCGCGACGATCGCCGCGATGACCGCCGCGACGCGCGCCAGCAGCAGCGCTGGGATGCGCGCCAGCACAACGGCTACTCGTACAACGGCCGCTGGTATTACGGCCCCGCGCCGGCCGCGTACGTTGGCCGTCCGGGCTTCCAGCCGGGCTACCACGCCTGGAGCAAGGGTGACCGCGTCCCCGCGTACTACCGCGACCGCGCTCACCGCGTGGACTACCGTCAGGCCCGTCTTCGCGCCCCGCCGCGTGGCTACGAGTACGTCCGTGACGATCGCGGCACGGTGCTCCTCGTCGGTATCGCCACCGGCGTGATCCTCTCGGCGATCCTCGCGCGCTAACCCCGCGCATCACGACCAACGAAAAGACCGCCCCGGTTCACGCCGGGGCGGTCGTCGTTTGACGCATGCGCATTGTCGGTGTGCGTCGGCGTGCTATGTTTACGGGGAGCCAAGAGGGACGGCCCGAAAGAGGAACCGTTCATGTCCAGAACCATCATCATCGCCGTTGCGTGCGCTGCTGCGTTGGCCGCGTCCGGTTGCGCGACATCGCAGGAAGAGGCCGCAGCGCCGGTCACCTACACCGTCGTCGAAGCCGATGCGTCAATCCCGTTTGCGTCCCGCGCCATCCGCAACTTCCGCGTCGGCAAGGACGCGGAGCATTCGCTGTTGCTGGAAGGCGCCAACAGCCGCTGGTACCGCGCGACGCTGGAGTCCACGTGCAGCCGCGACCTGCGGTGGGAACAGGCGATCGCCTTCAAGGCCGACGCCACCGACCGGCTCGACAAGTTCTCGTCGGTGCTGATCGACGGGCGTCGCTGCCGCGTCATGGCGCTCGACCAGATCGCCGATCCCGATGCGGCGATCGCCTCCGCAACGCCGCCCGCGTCGTAGGAACGGCCTGGAGCATGGACGTCCATGTCCGGTCTTCGATGGCGGACGCGGACGAGGCCGTCCGTGCTCCAGAAATGGACAGCTGAGCCGCTACGAGAACGGCGTCACTTCGCACTTGTCGAGGCTCAGCACCGCGATCCCAGACGCGCCGATGGTGTTGCGCGCCACGTCCAGCGCCACGCGGAAGTAGGGTGCGGTGGACGCCGGCGTCAGCACCGACACCACCGATCCAGGCGCCGCCGTGGCATAAGAGTCCTGCTTGAGTTGTTGTGTGGCGCTGCTGGCTGTTTCACCGGCGTAGACCGTGCCGCGCGCGCTTGATGAGCCCAGCGTCAGCACCGAACATTCCACAAGGTAGCGCTTGCCGGGCGTGTTCTTGATGACGATGTCGATGGCGCCCTGCGGGGCGAATTCGTCGGGGTAGGCCAGCATCGACAGATAATCTTCCTGCATGTCGCTGATGCCGAGCGTCGTGTTGAGCCAGGCCTTGTCGGACGCCCACGGCGTGCGCGGCGTCAGCGTGACGGTGGCGCCGAGATCGGCTGCGGTAGCGCCGGCGCGGGCGCCCTGCACGACGGCGAGACGCTGGGCGGGGGTGCGGGTGATGGTGCGGAACGCGGCGCGCGCGCGCGCCTGGAAGGCCTTTTCGGCGGCGTCGATCTGGGTCGGCGTCACGGCGGCCGGCGCCACCGGCTGGGCCAACGCCATTGGCGCGCAGACGAGGGCGCCGATGGCGGCGAGCAGAAGGGCAGTTCGATGCATTGGTGTTCCCCGTGTTCCCGGACGCCCATGGGTCCATCGGTCCGTGAAAAGGTCAAGCCGGTCGCGCCCCCGCGACCACGCGTCGGCTTGAACCGCCGCCGGGGCAGGGCCAGACCTTGGGCATGGATCAAGGCTCTCTCCCCCCATCGACGTTCGCGGCGCCCGCGCCCGAGACCTGCGAAACGATGCGCGACGTCCGCGCCGGCGTCGACGAGATCGACCGCATGCTGGTCAAGCTCATCGCCCGCCGGCAGGGCTACATGGACGCCGCCGCCCGCATCAAGCAGACCCGCGCGGCGGTGCGCGACGAAGCCCGCATCCAGCAGGTGCTCGACAACGTCCGCGCCAACGCCGAGGCGGCGGGCCTGTCGTGGACCATCGCAGAGCCGGTGTGGCGCACGATGATGGAGGCGTGCATCGCGTACGAGTTCGAGAAGTGGGATCGACTGAAGGGGTGATCCGGTGTTGCCCCGTGTTGCTCAATGACGCGTGCTCAGGGCGTCCGTAGCTAGCCCGAGTGATCTTGCATCACTGAAATCGTTGGCCGCACCCGATGGATCGCCGATTGCAAGACGGGCGCAGCCGCTCCACAGGCTCGCCTTGGCAGCTGCCGCTGCTGAGGTCGTGGAGCCTCGTGCCTGCTGAAAACTTACAAGCGCTTGCTGGAGGAGGCTTAGGTCGAGGCCGCTCTCGGCAGCACACCCGCCCGGAATGTCTGGTCCTTGTCGACCAGCTCTCGCCATATGAGCGCGGCCGATATTTAGATGCGGCTCAGAGATGTCCGTAGAAGGTATAAGTCGCTTTGCTGCTCTCGCCGCATCTAGCGCTACATAGAAATAAAATGAGGCTGTCGCGATAGAATCGGGCGTCGCTTCAGCTAGTCTCGTCGCTCCAAGCTTGGACGCGGTGGCGACAATGTCTGCGCGCGCCTCTGCGACGCGTGGAAATGCATCTACGGCCGGGTCAATCAAAGGGAACAACGCTGTAAGTGCGTCCACATCATTAGTTGGCGGCGTTCGGTGGATTTCAGCCAGCAAGATGCTTGCATCAACTCGGCCGGCGACGGCTTCTTGCTTGAACGATGAAAACTCGGAATTGCTCGCGAACGCTCCGTAGCTTTCGATCGTCGTTTGTGTTCTGGAAATGGCGCTTTGTTTGTCCTGATAATATTTGGCCAACCGCGCCAACTGAATCTGCGTGTCGATCTCCGCCAACTTGAGTCGCGCTTCAAGCGTTGTCACGCCCGCATCCGGCGAGCACCCGCCAAGGCATACGGTCGGCAGGGCTGTCTGATTGCTCCATGGGCGTTGAGCGCCGTCGCGAAAATTGCGCGTTTGAGCTTCGACGGTGCGTGATACCGTGTTGAACATATTCAGAATGTCGAGATTTGGGGTGCCGATCGTCATCTTCAACGCGGCGGTGTAGGGCGAATTTCGATCTGCTTCACCACCATCGTAAGCAGTGGCGCCCGGCTCTGTGGAGAACACGAGCATGGTCTGGCTCATGCCCCACTTCTCGTCTGCGAAACCGCCGCCTCCTGTACCGCGTTGCGCGAGGCTCCAGGGATTGTTGCGACACGCATCGAGAATGATCACATTGACCCCGTTTCCCGTGCGCGCGCGCATCTGCCCTTTCAGGGATTTCATGGGGGTGGCGACGCGCTCCAGCAGCGTTTGCATTGACCGCGCGGACATCGATTCATAGTCCGCGCCCTGCAACTGCGCCCCGGCGGGGACCAGGAAATTCTCGCCCTCTATCTGCATGCCGTGACCAGAGTAGTAAACCAGGACGACGGCGTCCGGTCCTGCGGCGTCAATTTTTTTGCCGAACGCGTCCAGCAGAGTGATCATGTCGAGGCCGGTGGCGTTCTCCTTGTAGCTCGACACATCGAACTGGAGTCGCGCCAGTGCCTCACGGATATCGCGCGCGTCGTTCAGGGTATTCTTGAGGTCCGGCGCGTGGCCGGTCCGCCTGGCGGAGTTCTCCGCCGCCTCGGTTGTTTCGACCCTGCCATCGAGATTGTAGTCGGCATTGCCGATAATGAGCGCGAGCCGTTTCGGCGTCGGCTGGGCGTTCCCCATGCCAGCCGCCAGCACCACAATTGCCGCCAGTATCCGTCCCATCCACCGCATTGCGTGTCTCCCTTGCCGCGAATTTAGCTCCAAACCGGGAAAA
This sequence comes from Hyphomonadaceae bacterium, assembly GCA_031414315.1. GTDB lineage: Bacteria > Pseudomonadota > Alphaproteobacteria > Caulobacterales > Aquidulcibacteraceae > VFBF01. Next base: position 4,880 of record JANNVF010000368.1, read on the forward strand.
CGCTACACGCGCGAACGGCAGTTGCGCGTTCCCCCCGCGCGCGATCCGCGCTAAAGAGCGCGCCGCCTGGGCGGGCCTTCTGAGAATATCGAGCCAAGCATGATCGACGCGGACAAGATCCTGAAGGCGTTGCAGACCGATCCCGCCGCCGCGTTGCGCGATCTGGGCGGCCAGCTGGCTGCCGCTGGCGGGGACGTGGTGGAACGGGTCAAGACCGATCCGGACGCGCGCAACGCCGCCATGATCGGCGCGGGTGGCGTTGTCGCGGGGATGCTGGCGGGCGCGGCCGCGCCCCGGTTCACCGGCGCGCTGGCCAAGCTCGGTGGCGTCGCCGCCATTGGCGGGCTCGCGTATTACGCCTGGAAGCGTCACGAGGCGGGCAGGCTGGGGACACCCCACGCAGCGGCGATCGAACCGCCGCCGGCGGGTTTTTTGCCCAATGACGGCGCGGAAAAGCAGCGCCTCGCCCGCGTCACGCTCAAGGCGATGATCAACGCGGCGAAGGCCGATGGCCACATCGACAGCGAGGAGAAGGCCAAGCTGTTCGACCGGCTGGGCCAGGTGGACCTCAGCGGCGCTGAGCGCGCGTTCCTGTTTGACGAACTGGCCCGCCCGCTCGACACCGACGGGCTCGTCGCGGAGGCCACCAGCCCCGCCATCGCCGCCCAGATCTACGCCGCCTCGCTGCTGGCCATCGACCCGGACCGGCCGGCCGAGCAGGTCTACCTGCGCGATCTCGCCGACCGGCTGGGCGTCGCGCCGGCGCTCGCAGCCGAAATTCGCGCGGCCGCCTGATTTGGGCCAAGGTTGCGCCATGAGCGCATGGCCCGTGGCGTGCATGGCGCGTGAATGTTAATCCACCTTTGTCTCGCCGTTCGGAGTTCCTGATCTCGATGCGTTGGTTCGCCGTGATCCTGGGCGTGTTGCTCGCCATTGCCGGCGTGCTCTTTGCCGTGGGCTTCTTCCTGTTGCCGAGCGCGCTCAAGATCGAGCGCCACATCGAGGTCGCGCGGCCGCGAGCGGCCGTTTACGCGCTGCTCGACAACCTGCGCACCTTCAACGAGTGGTCGCCGTGGAGCGCCGCCGATCCGCAGGCCGAATACACCTTCGAAGGCGAGTCCGGCGTCGGCCAGACAGCGACGTGGGTGGCCAAGTCCGGCGGCATCGGCTCGGGCTCGCAGACGATCGTACGCTCGGTGGAAAACCAGCGCGTGGAGTCGGTGGTCGATTTCGGTCAGCGCGGCTCGGCCAAGATGATCTGGGCGGTGGAGAAGAATCCCGCCGGCACGCTGGTCACCTGGTCGATGACCTCGGACTGCACCCGCAACCCGATCTTCGTGCCGTGCCGCTACCTCAACCTGTTTTCCCAGGCGGCGATCGAGACCGATTACGAAACCGGGCTCGAGCGGCTGAAGACGCTGGCGGAGCAGTTGCCGGCGGTGGATTTCGAACCGTTGCAGCCGGAATTCCTGCAGGCAGCGCCCGTCGACTACGCGTTCGTCGAAAACGACGTAACGCGGGATGCGCCGCCCGAGGGCGCCAGCCCTGAGGCGACGGCGGAACTCGACGCGCTTTACAGCCGCCGTGTCTCGGACGCGATTTCGCAGTCACTCGCCGTGGTGCAGACGCGGCTAGTGGAGTCCGGCGCCACGGTATCGGGGCCACCGGTGATGGTGACGGTGTCTGCGGATGCCGATCGCATGGTGTTCCGCGTGGGCTACCCCTACCAGGGCGCGACGCCGGTGGCCGATCCCCGCGTCGCCATCGGCCACACGCCGACCGGCCGGGCGCTCAAGTTCGTGCACACCGGCCCCAGCCAGGCCATGCGCCAGACCTACCTGATGATCGGCGCCTATCTCGTGGCGCATCGCATCCAGGCCAACGGCGGCCCGTGGGAGGTCCATGCCCGCGCCGATGGCGATCCCGTGACACAGCGGCGCGAAATCTACATTCCCATTCGCTGATCATTTGCCGTTGGAGGCGATGCTCTGTAGAGCCTCGCGTGCATTCCAGCGGAGTTTCCATGCCCCCCGTGCCCGTGTCCGACGCCCTTCGTCGCATCAAGCCATCGCCGACGATGGCGGTGACCGCGAAAGCGCGCGCGCTGAAGGCCGAGGGCCGCGACGTGATCGGTCTCGGCGCGGGCGAGCCCGACTTCGACACCCCCGACAACATCAAGGAAGCCGCCATCCGCGCGATCCGCGAAGGCAAGACCAAATACACCGACGTCGACGGCATCCCGGAGCTGAAGGACGCCATCGTCGCGAAGTTTCGCCGCGAGAACGATCTCACCTACACGCGCGCGCAGGTGAACGTGTCGCCGGGCGGCAAGCCGGTGATCTTCAATGCGCTGATGGCGACGTGCTCGCCCGGCGATGAAGTGCTGATCCCGGCGCCGTACTGGGTGAGCTATCCGGACATGGCGCTGCTGGCGGGCGCCACGCCGACGTTCATCGAAACCAACGTGGAGCAGCGGTTCAAGATCACGCCGGAGGCGCTCGATCGCGCCATCACGGCGAAGACGAAATGGCTCATCTTCAACTCGCCGTCGAACCCGTCGGGCGCGGCGTACACCGCGAAGGAACTCAAGGCGCTCGCCGACGTGCTGCTGCGCCATCCCCAGGTGTGGATCCTCACCGACGACATGTACGAACACCTCGTCTACGACGGCTTCCGCTTCGCCACGATCGCGCAGGTGGAGCCGGCGCTCTATGAGCGCACGCTGACCATGAACGGCGTGTCGAAGGCGTATTCGATGACCGGCTGGCGCATCGGCTACGCGGCCGGCCCGGTCGATCTGATCAAGGGCATGGCCGGCATCATGAGTCAGACGACGTCGAACCCGTCATCGATCTCGCAGTGGGCGAGCGTGGAGGCGCTGAACGGCCCGCAGGATTTCATCCCGAAACATCAGGAAATCTTCAAGGGCCGGCGCGATCTCGTGGTGTCGATGCTGAACCAGGCCAATGGCCTGAAGTGTCCGACGCCCGAAGGCGCGTTCTACGTCTATCCGTCGCTCGCGCCGCTGATCGGCAAGAAGGCGCCGAACGGCGCGGTGATCGCCACCGACGAGGACTTCGCGCGCGAACTGCTGGACGGCGAGGGCGTGGCGGTGGTCCACGGCGCCGCATTCGGCACGAGCCCGTGCTTCCGCATCAGCTACGCGACATCGAACGCGGTGCTGGAAGATGCGTGCGCGCGGATTCAGAGGTTCTGCGGGTCGCTGACGTAGCAAAACTCTCCGTCATTCCGGACGCGCCGCAGGCGCGATCCGGAACCCAGGTGACTGGGCGCCATATCGCGACAGCGATGCGTACCAGCGCGCTTGAACACCTGGGTTCCGGGTTCGCGCTTCGCGCGCCCCGGAATGACGGATTCTGTTGGCAGACCCACCGCAGCTTTGCGATCGTCAGCCCGTCGGCCTTCGGCAGCGAACACCGTGAGCGGAAATCGACTGCACGGCGCCGCCAAATTCGAACGTGAGCGTGCCGGCGAAGTCGACGCCTTCCGGCATGTTGAATGCCTGAGCGCTGCGCATGATTTCTTTTACAACCAAAGTTCCTTCGGCATCGGTGAACGTGCGCAGCAGGTAGTCCCACGTAGGCGTTGGGTTTGGGTCCTTGGCGACGTTTACGGTGAACAGAGTGCCGCCGATGCGCAACAAACCCCTTGGATCGTGACTCTTGTGGTCTGTGACCACAAAAACGATATCTCGTGCGGGAGAGTCGGCGCGCGTATACACCAGCGCGCATTCGGGCACGTCGCTCTCGGCCAAATTGTTCACGACGAAAATCTCACGAGGCGCCTCGTCGATGTCAGGAGGCGCACGGTCGGTGCAGGCGGCTAGCAGAGTGAAGACGACGAGAAGTCGGGCGCTAGTGCTTCTCAACTTTGCTACCCCTCATACCTCTCCACCATCGTCGATGACCGCATGTCCGCCTCGTCCGGGTTCTGGCCGAACTCGCGCAGCGCGCGGCGCCGGCGCAGCAGGTCCCAGTACTGGTCGAGTTCGACCTCGATGGCGGTGATCCGAACTTTCGCCTTGTCCTTGTCGCCGCCCGCGTGGAGCTGTTCTTCCTCGGCGATCAGCGCGGTGATGTGAGCGAGGACGGAGGTGTCGGTGGTGTGGGTGGTCATGGCATCCTCGTAGCGGTGGGCGTTCTACGCATGAACGCCTCTGTGGGTTCGCGGGTCAACTCGGTTTCCTGCGCTCTGTCCGAGGGCAAGGCGCAGTCCGGAGCGCGGACGCCCTCGTCCGCGTCAGGTGTCGAGGGTTGGCATCGACGAGGGCGCCCATGCTCCAGTTCGCGCCCAGCTTCGTGCGGTGCGAGGGTTGCGTTTGCGTAAGGTGAAAGCTCTACGTCTGCGCCGTGCCCCCTGAAGTCATCGCCGCCGCGTTCGTCTCCGCGCTGATCCACGCCTCCTGGAATGCGCTCGTAAAGGCGGGCGACGACCGGCTGGCGAGCACGTTCCTCGTCGGCGTCGGCTCCATCCTGTTCGGCGTTGTGATGGTGGCGTTCACCGGGCCGCCGCCGCTCAACGCGTGGCCATACCTGCTGGGCTCCGTGGTGATCCATGGCTGCTACTGGGCGGCGCTCATTCGCGGCTACAGCCTTGGCGATCTCAGTCACGTCTACACACTGTCGCGCGGGCTCGCGCCGTTGCTGGTGGCGGTGGGGGCGTGGCTGGTGGCGCGGGAAGCGCCGTCGGGGATCGAGGCCATGGGTATCGGACTTGTCTCGCTCGGGGTGATCTCGGTGGGCGCGAGCCCCGGCGCGCCGTGGCGCACGTCGCTGTGGGCGTTGCTGATTGCCGCGTGCATCGGCGCCTATTCGCTGGTCGACGCGCTCGGCGCGCGTGTCTCAGGGGATGCGCCGCGCTACATCGCGTGGATGACGTTCGGCTTCTCCGTGCCGCTGACGCTTTTTGCGCTGCTGCGGCGCGGACCGGTACAGATGCTGGCCGCGGTGCGACAGAAATGGCGGCTCGGCCTGCTTGCGGGGGTGATGTCGAGTGCTGGCTTCGGCATCGTGATCTGGGCCCAGACGCGCGCGCCGATCGCGCAGGTCACGGCGCTGCGGGAGACGTCCGTGGTGTTTGCCGCGCTGATCGCCTGGGTTCTGCTCAAGGAGCGGCTGGGTCCACGCCGCTGGATCGGCGCCCTTCTGGTCGCGGCGGGCGCGGTGACCATTGCGCTTGCATGAGCCGCTTGCACTCACGGCGCCCAAACGCCATGTCGGACGAGGTCACTTCAGGAGCAAGGCCATGAGCACCGATATTCCAGCCAAACAGCGCGAAACGTCCGCCGACGCGCTCGGGCAGGCGCTCGCGGATACCTACGCGCTCTATCAACGTACGCACCTGTTTCACTGGAACGTGCAGGGGCCGCGCTTCGGCACGCTGCATCTGCTGTTTGAGACCCAGTACAACGAACTCTGGCTGGCGCTCGATCTGATCGCCGAGCGAATCCGCGCGCTGGGCGTGCCCGTGCAATCGCACGCCGACATGACCGCGCGCGCCACGCTCGGCGTCGATCAGGATCCGAGCCCTGGGGAAGACGGCATGCTCAAGGGCCTGCTCAAAGGCAACGAGGCGGTGGTGAAATCGTGCCGCGCGGCGCTGCACGCGGCGGAGAAGGCGGGTGACGATGCTGGCGCGGATCTGATGACGCAGCGCGTGGCCGCCGGCGAAAAGGCGGCGTGGATGCTGCGGTCGCACCTCGCGGCGTGACGCAATTGTCATGACAATCAGCGGCGCGCGAGGAAACTCTGCGCGCCGCTGGCGCATTCCTCCGGAGTCGCGGCGCGCCCGCCGCACGCTATTCGGAGTAGTCCCATGACAAGATCATTCGTGCTGGCGACAGCGCTGTTCCTCACGTCCGCTGTCGGCCTGTCGTACGCCCAGAGCGACACCACCACATCGACCACGACGACAGTGCAGCAGAAGGCGCCTGCGGCGACACCTGCAGCTGCACCGACGCCCGCTACGCCGGCCCCAGCCGCCACGCCGGCCGCAGCCGAGACGCCTGCTGCCGCACCGGCCCTGCCGCCGGGCTCAACCACCACCACGACCACCACCACGATGGTTCCTGAGGTGATCACAGGCGAATGCCGCACTCGCAGGACGGTGGGCAATGCCTGTTCATGCCTGAAGGCGCCGACGACGATGGGCGTATCCACGGCTTCGCCAACGGGCGGACGCAATATGTGCGTCATCCCCTAGGCGTTAGGGCGAGTGGCCCCGGCTTCGGCCGGGGTCATTTCGCACGCGTTCAAACCGTCGGCTTGACTGCGCGCTGCTCCAGCTCCGCGCCCGCCACATAGGCGAGCGCAGAAATCACGAGCGAGACGAGAAAATAGCCTTCCATGGTCGGCGCATCGCCGACGATGAGCGCCTTGAACGCCGCTACGAACGACACTGCGTCCGGGCCGCTCATCATGTTGATCATCGGATCTGCGGTGAGGGTCCAGAGATTTGCGGCCACGCAGCCCATGATGGCCCACAGCGCCGCGCGCGGGCCGCCATACGGGCTCCACAGCCCCACCATCACCGCCACCAGAATGCCTGCCTGACCCCACACCGATGTGAGCGCGATCAGTTCGTAGATGGTCTGGCCGCTGGACGCGATCATGTAGGCGACGACGCCCGCCCCGATGGTGGAGTAGCGGGCCACCTGCATGCGGAAGCGGTTGTCGGCGCGCGCATGCAGGCGCGAGAGCACGTTGAGGCTCATCAGCGACGACACCGACAGCACGTTCGAATTGGTTGTCGACATCACCGCCGAAAGCAGCGCGCCGGCAAACATCACATAGACGAACGGCGGCAATGTCTTGGCCGCTAGGTTCGGAAGGAAGGAGTCACTATCCTCGCCGACTGGCATGTAGTGCACGCCCGCCAGCGCGATCAGCAGCGGCACGATGCCGAGCAGAAGATAGAGCCCGCCGGCCATCAATGTCGCGTTGCGCGCCAGTTGCGGTGTGCGTGTCGACAGGAAGCGCGCGATGGCTTCCTGCGTTACAAGACTGCCGAGAATCGGGATCGCCCACGAATCGATCTGCCCCAGCCACGTCTCGCCATCGCCGAGGAGCTTGAGTTGCGCGGGCTCGATGGAGGCCAGCATCGGCCCGAACCCGCCCATCGCAGAGGCCACGGAAAAAAGCACGAGGAGCAGGCCGATCACCAGCACGGTGGCCTGGATGCAGTCGGTCCAGATGTCGCCCGCGATGCCGGCGAGGGAGGTGTAGGCGATGACGACGACCGTCGCGCCGATCAGCGTCACCTGCGCGGGCACGTGCAGCGCCGATTCCAGCAGCGCCGCCAGCGCCAGAAGCTGGGCGGCCGCCCAGATCGTGGAGACCACGATGGTGATCACCGCTGCGGCGAGTTCGCTGCGATGGTCGACGCGGTCGTGGAAGAAATCGGCGAGATTGGCGTAGCCTCGCTGGCGGAAGACACCAGCCACCAGGAACGCCAAGGCGAACAGGCAGATGGCGTAGCCGAACGGCTCGGCGCGCGCGCCGGCGAGGCCATCGGCGGCAATGGCGCCGGCCGAGCCCATGATGGTCTCGGCGCCGAACCAGGTGGCGAAAATGGAAATTCCGATCGGCAGCAGGCCCATGCGCTGGCCGGCGAGGAAAAAGTCTTCCTCGGTTTTTACCCCGCGCGCGACGTAGAGGCCGACGCCGATCTGGATGGCGACGTAGACGACGATCGCCGCCGACAGCAGGAATGGATTGACCTCGGCCATCGGGTCCCCCGTCAAAGGCGCGCTGCATAACAGCTTGCGGCGGTCGCGCAATCGGCATTTGCGTCGGGCAAGACTTTTCCCGCACCGCTGGCTAGACTGCAAAAAAGTCCATCAGCGAGGCCACGTCATGCGCGTCGGATGTCCAAGGGAAATCAAGATTAGGGAATATCGCGTCGGTCTGACGCCGGAGAGCGCCGCCGAGCTGGTGCGCGCCGGCCACGACGTGCTCATCGAGAAGGGCGCGGGCCTCGGCATCGGCGCCGAAGACGCGCGCTACGAACGGATCGGCGCCAAGATCCTGCCGGACGCCGACGCGGTGTTCGCGCAATCCGAAATGATCGTGAAGGTTAAGGAGCCGCAGCCCGTGGAGATCGCGCGGCTGAAGCCGTCGCACACGCTGTTCACGTACCTCCACCTGGCGCCCGATCCTGAGCAGGCCGAGGGGCTGATGAAATCCGGCGCCACATGCATCGCGTATGAAACTGTGACCGACGCGGTCGGCCGCCTGCCGCTGCTGAAGCCGATGAGCGAAGTCGCCGGTCGCATGGCGATCCAGGTCGGCGCGGCATTCCTTGAGAAGACACAGGGCGGACGCGGCGTGCTGCTCGGCGGCGTGCCCGGCGTGCGGCCGGCGGACGTTGTCATTCTCGGCGCCGGGGTCGCAGGCTACAACGCCGCGCAGATCGCGGTGGGCATGCGCGCGCGCGTGACCGTGTTCGACAAGAACCTCGCGCGGCTGGAGGAGCTGGACCGCGAGTTTGACGGGCGGCTGGAGACGATCTACTCCACGCGCGCGGCGGTGGAGGATGCGGTGCGCGAAGCCGACCTCGTCATCGGCGCGGTGCTGGTGGCGGGCGCGGCGGCGCCGAAGCTCATCACGCGGGCGATGCTGAAGACGATGCGGCCCGGCGCCGTACTGGTCGACATTTCCATCGATCAGGGCGGCTGTTTTGAAACCTCGCATGCCACCACGCACGATGATCCCGTGTTCGTCGTGGACGACATCATCCATTACTGCGTCGCCAACATGCCCGGCGCGGTGGCGCGCACGTCGGCGTTCGCGCTGAACAACGCCACGCTGCCGTTCACGCTGGCGCTGGCGAACAAGGGCTACCAGAAGGCGCTGCAGGACGATCCGCATCTCGCCAACGGACTGAACGTCTACAAGGGCGCCATTGCGCACGAAGCCGTCGCGCACGATCTGGGCAAGCCGTACGCGCGGCCGGCCTGGCTGGGCTGAGGTGGCCGTCACCGCCGCCCGGGCCCGCGCATTGGCGCTTGAGTTGCCCGACACGACCGAAGTCCCGCACTTCGATCGCGCCGCGTTTCGCACGACCCGGCGCATCTTCATGACCATGGCGGGTGACGGCGGCGACGTGAACTTCATGTTCGATCACGGCTTGCAAGAATTCTATGGCGAGCAGGCGCCGGACGCCTTCGCGCCCGTGCCCGGCGGCTGGGGCAAGATGGGCGCGACGCGGTGTCTGCTCAGGCAGGCGGATGTGGCGACGTTCAGGAGCGCGCTCGCGGCCGCGCATGCGCGTGCGATGGCCCCGGCGCCGAAGGCGACTCGCGCACGGAAGGCGCCGGCGAAGGCGACCGCGAAGAAGACGCCGGCGCGCAAGAAGACCTGAACCGCCGCGCACGGTCGGATCAAACTCTAGGCAAAACCGATTCGGATGCCTTCCCGGCGGGCGCCAGCGGGCGCGTCGCAGCCCCTTCGCGGAACTTTAGGGGGCGGTGCGGCCTTTCCCCATCAGATTTCGTTAACCAGCGAAGCACATGCTTCGTGTCGAGGCCCGTCCCGTCGAGGTAAAACAGATGCCCGGCAAACATATCGGCGACCCCTGTCCGAAGTGCGCGGCGATGCTGATCCGT
>JANNVF010000369.1:0-4095 GCA_031414315.1 Hyphomonadaceae bacterium
GATGTCGGTGATGGCGCCGGCCGCGCCCGACAGGAAGAACAGCGCCAGAAACCGCGCCGCGCCGCTCCAGCTCCGGCCCAGCCGCTCCGCCACGAGTTCCCCGGTCTGCAGGATGAGGAACGTGTTGAAGAGCAGGTGAAACCAGCCCGCGTGCAGGAAGACGTGTCCGACGAGCGCGGCTGGCTGGGCGCCATCAGCGGGAACGACACCGTACGTGAGGATCAGCGCTTCGTGCGCAGCGGGCGCGAGAAACAGCGTCGTAGCATGCGCGAGCACGATGAGGCCGACGAGGCCGGTTACCACGCGCGGCATGCGGGCGAGCCTGCCCCGGGGGCGCGGCTCCGGCGCGGCGGCGGGCGGCAGGTGCGGGACGGTTCCGGTCACGGTGTCTTTCGGGCGCGTGCGTGCGCCCGTTCGGCGCCGCTTCATGGGCCTCTCATATTGGCGTTCGCGCGGCGCGGCGCCAGCGGCATCGGCGAGCCTTTGGAATTGCGGGGATTGGCGCCCCTGCACTCCACGCCCTTTCGGCCGCGCGCGTCATGGCGCCCAACGCGTCTCCCAAAACCAATCCGGCTGCATACAACTTCGCGCTATTCTTCCCGTGCGCCGTTCACGGGAGGGTCTCGAAGAGCTCCGAACCTTCAGACGAACGGGGCGCGGTCGAGCGTGGTGGCGATGGCGGGAAACCGTCGGAGCCTGTAGCTGCCCGGGGTGAAACAAACCCCGGGGTCCGGCGATTTGGAGTCGCCGCACGTGGAACCGGCAGCGCGCGGTGGAGCCAAGCCAGGCCGCGGGAAAGGATATTTCCCGGCGGACCGTACGGCGCGGAGACAACTCCGATTCAGCAACTCCTGTACGCGCGTCCGGGAAAAACGATCGCCACGGGACGCACGGTCTGTGTCTTTCTTTGCCGGCCTCACACGCCGGCGCACCAGCCGGCCCTCACACAGCCGGCGCCCTGACGACGCAGTCCGTGCGTCCCGCCTCCCGCTTTCGCGGGCGCGCCGTGACCTCTCCGGGTCGACGGCTATTCGGCGTGCGCGCTCACCCCGGCGCATCCGGCTCCTTCACGTTCCACAGGATCGCAAAGCCCGCGAGCAGCAGCACGGTGATCGACCCGAATCCGATCTGCAGCGCCCAGTCCGGTGCGTTGACCTTCGCCCAGCGCGTCATGGTGTCGACCAGCAGCGGGCCCATCCACACGGTCGCGGTCCCGGCGAGCGCGTAGATGCCGAACAGTTCGCCGATCATTTCCTTCGGCGACATGCGCGTCATCAAGGTGCGGCTTGACGCGTAGGCTGCGGTGATCGAGATCGCGATGAACGCGACGACGGCGAAGTAGACGATCTCCGGCAGCGTCTTGAAGTACGGGAACGCCCACACGGGCTCCAGGCTCGGATGCCAGACCCAGAAGATCGTGTCGCGCTGGAATGACGCCATGGAGATGAGCGCGAGTGCCGTAACAGCGATCTCGAGCTGGATCGCGCGTTTTGGTCCGATCCACGCATCGAGCCAGCCGCCGACGAAGCCGCCGAGCACCGCGACGATGGAGATCGCGATGCCGTAGATGGTCATTTCGATGAAACCCCACCCCATCATGCCCGCCGCATACACGCCGCCGGAAATGAGGATCGCGGTCTTGCCGTCAGCGTAGAGCATGCGCGCGGCGAGGAAGCGGACGATGTCGGGCCGCTCCCTGTTGATCTTGCGCAGGGTAGCGACAACGGCGCCGAGCCCTTCCCGGCCCGCCTGCACCCACGGCATGCCGCGCGTGGTGTCTGCGGTCCACAACATCATCGGAATCGTGAACAGCACGAGCCAACCGGCGCACATCAGCGCCACGAAGCGCTGCGGCTCAAACGTAGCGGCATCGAGCCCGAATGCCGGCGCCTTCGGGATGAACGACCAGTCGACGTTGCCGGGGAACGCGAGGAAATACAGCGTGAAAAGAAGCATCAGCACGGAAGCGCCGTTGCCGAGTGCGAGACCGAGGCCGGAGACGTGCGGCAGGAGGCGCGGTGTCGTGGCGCCCGACAACATCGCGTTGTGCAACGCCTCGGTCAGCGGGAACGCCATGCCGATGACGAGAAGAAGCGGGAACCAAATCCATTCAGGAAACACGCCGCCGCCCGGTTGCACAAACCAGAGCATCGCGATGCACGCCGCCATGAAACCGGTAATGACCCCCAACGGAATCTTGCGCCGTCCCGCCCGGTCCGCAGCGGCGCCGACGATCGGCGCGAACAGGGCGATCGCGAGCCCCGCCCATTTGTTGAGGCTGGCGATCTGCGCCTGGCCTTCGATCGGATCGCCGATGACGCGGGACGCGAGGTATGGCGCGAACACATAGATCGTGCAGATGATGACGTAGGGGTTACGTGCCCATTCGTAGAGCGCCCAGCCGATGGCGCCCTTGCTCATTCGTTCGCGCGGAGCGGCCGATGCCGCCCCCGGCGCCGTCACATCGACCATGCTTGACCTCCCGGCCACCCTCTGTCGGGGCAGTCGGCGTCACTCTACGGGATAGAAACAGGCGGGCGCGAGGGGATTCGCTGCGATTCCCCTGCCAACCTCACATCCGCCGTTAAGCATGAATTAAAACGTTACGACGATACCCAAGAGGCATGCCGGCAATCGCTGGTGACATCATTGGGGATCAGTATGTCGTCTCTCAACCAGATTTTGACCGGCGCAGGCGTCTGCGTCATGGCGGCGGCGATCGTCTCGCCCGCCGGCGCACAGGTCGCCTACGACCGCGACCACAACCTGAGCGTTGGCGATCGCGCCTACCAGGCTCACAAGCCGCTGGGCATCCGCACCGGCTCCTTCCTGATGCTGCCGCAGCTGGATCTGGGCGTCGAGTTCAACGACAACATCTACGCCGCCCAGACGGGCGAAACCGAAGACACGATCTTCACGGTGGCCCCGTCCGTGGCTCTCGAATCGCAATGGTCGGTGCACCGCCTGAACCTCTTCGGCGGCCTGACCTCGCGCACGTTCATGGACGCCGACGATGACAACGTGCTCGACTGGCGCATCGGCGCCGACGGGCAGATCGACATCCGTCGCGACACCTACCTGACCGGCAACCTCTCTACCGGCCAGGAAACCGAAGCACGCTTCGCCGGTAACGGCCCGGCCACGCTGCTGGAGCCGATCGAATACGACTTCACCCGCGCCGGCGCTGCGATCGTCCGCAACGTCAACCGCGTCCGGGCGACCCTCGGCGTCGACTACATGACCTACGACTTCGAGGACGGCCAGATCATCGCCGGCCCGGTGTTCGACCAGGATTTCCGCGACTACGACGGCTTCGACATCATGGGCCGCCTCGATTTCGCGGTGAGCCCCGATACCGCGCTGTTTGGTTCGGTGACGCACCGCACCCGCGAGTACGATCAGGCCGTGCCGAACCGTGACTCCGAAGGCTGGCGTTATCTCGTCGGCGCCAACTTCGACGTCAGCGCCACGATCCGCGGCGAAGTCGGTGTGGGCTACTCCTCCACCGAGTACGACAACCCGGCCTTCTCCAGCATCGACGGCTTCTCGGCCTATGGTCAGCTTGAGTGGTTCCCCACGCAGATCACCACGGTGACCCTGCGCGGTCTGCGCGATACGGTTGAATCAGACATCGGCGCTGCTTCCGGCATCGAACGCAGTGGCGCCAGCATCCGCGTCGATCACGAACTGCGCCGCGATATCGTGCTGAATGGCCGCTATGGCTACGAGCAGGACGAATACGACGCGGTCGATCGCGACGACGACACATCGCGCTTCGGTCTCGGCGCGGACTGGTACGTCAACCGCGTGGTCACCGCAGGCGTCAACTACGAGCGCGTCTCGCAGAACTCCGAGGGGGTCGCGCGCGATCGCGACTTCGACGTGAACCGCCTGATGTTCACCGTCTCGCTGCGCCGCTAACGACAACGTCCTGCTGGACGCCACAACGCTGAATGACCGGGGCCCGGAGGATCGCACAGCGATTGTCCGGGCCTTCGGCTTGACATGATCAGGACTGGCCCCACCTTTTCACCACGCCTACATCGATGTCGAACAGGTCGAGGATGCGGCCAACGCCGTGATTGACGACATCGT
>JANNVF010000370.1:0-2431 GCA_031414315.1 Hyphomonadaceae bacterium
CGGGGGCGCGTGGGACAACGCCAAGAAGTACATCGAGGAAGGCCACTTCGGCGGCAAGGGATCAGACGCCCACAAGGCGGCGATCACCGGCGATACGGTTGGCGATCCCTACAAGGACACTGCCGGCCCGGCGGTGAACCCGATGATCAAGATCACGAACATCGTGGCCCTACTGCTGCTCGCCGCCCTCGCCCATATTGGCGCGTGAGCGACGAGACAGTCTGAATTGCAGAACGCCCCGGCCAGCAGCCGGGGCGTTCTTGTATGGTCGTTTTTCCTGGGTCAGCGAGTCATCAAGCGACGGCGTCGGAGTCTACAAGCGCGCCACCGGAGTCCTCAAACTAGCGACGCTGGCCGCCGCCGCCGCGCTGCTGTTCATCCGGGCTGCGGATCGGTGATGTGTTGCCGATGTTGCCGAAGATCTGTTCGACGATCCCCAGTTCGCGGCCGCGAGTGGGGGTGCGGTCGTCGTTGTAGGCGACCACCTGGCCCCGCTCCATGCCGAAGCGCTCCACTGTAGCGACCTTGCCATCGGCATCGAACTTCACGACGAGAACTTCCCGCTGCACTGTCCGGGGTGTGTAGAACGCGTACCGCTCCTGGATGGTGGAGATGTAGTACCAGGCGGTCTGATCGAAGGCGCTTTGCGTGGACGGCGAGCCCAGGCGTGCGAGAACCGTCGATTTCGTATCGACGCCAACCTCGACGTTCTTCTGGTCCTCTGTCACCGCCGCAAAGCCGTGCTGGTCGCGCATCGGATTGCAGGCGGCCGTGGCAGCTGTCAGGAGCGCCAGTGCTGCTACCTTGCCCAACGTCGTGCGATGCATGCTTCACCTCGTCCGTTCGGATCGATACTGGAGTGCGCCACGCCTAGGCCGCCCTGCAGGGACGGGCAAGAGGGGAGCCCAGTCCGCGTATGTCCGCCTTTCGACTCTTCGGAAAATCCGCCGCAATTGAGGCGGCCGACCGGATCCTGTTCGCTGTTTCGCAGGCGGCGCGCGATCCCGGCCTCTACGGCGAGGGCCGGGCGCCGGACACCCTGACGGGGCGGTTCGAGCTGGTCACCGCCTTCGCCACGATCGCGCTCCTGCGGTTACGGTCGGCGCCGGACGCAGATCGGGTCAGCCAGGTCTTCACCGATCGCCTGTTCCGGCACTTTGACGCAGGCCTCCGGGAGTCCGGGGTCGGCGATCTCTCCGTGGCCAAGCGGATGAAGGCGCTGGCAGGGGCGTTCTACGGGCGGCTCGGGGCCTACGACGCCGCGTTGGGGGAGGCGGCGAGCCTGTCGGCGGCGCTGTCGCGCAACGTCTGGAACACCGATGCAGCGCCATTTGCGCCCGTGCTCGCGGCCCGGCTTTTGGCCGCACACACGCACTTTGCCGAGGCGGCGCCGCAGGCGCTGGAAGACCCTTCCGCATGGTCAGTCCGGGGCTGATTTCAGCCTTTGGCATTCAATCAGCTGCGCAGTATGGTCCCGCCTCCGTCGCGGGCGCGACGGTTTTCAACGGAATGCTAGATGGCCGACGGCCTCGTGATCTCGATCGACGGCATGGGCGGCGACCATGCGCCGGAGGCGGTGCTCAACGGCATCGAGATCATTGCGCGCAAATCGCCGGGCGTACGCTTCATCGTGCACGGCCCCGAAGCGCGCATCACGGCGCTGCTGGGCGCGAGGCCTGCGGCGCGTGCGGCCTGCGAAGTGCGCAACGCTGACAAGTCCATCGCCATGGACGTGAAGCCGTCCCAGGCCATGCGCCAAGGCAAGGGCTCCAGCATGTGGAACGCGCTGGTCAGCGTGGAAGAGGGCGAAGCGAAAGTCTGCGTTTCGGCCGGCAACACCGGCGCGTTGATGGCCATCGCGATGATCCGTCTGCGCAAGATGGACGGCGTCCACCGGCCGGCGTTGATTGCCAGCTGGCCTACGGCGAAAGGCTTCGCCACCGTTCTGGACGTGGGCGCCAACGTGGATGCCGATGCATCCCAGCTTGTCGAATTCGCGATCATGGGCGAGGCGTTCCAGCGCGCGGTGCGCGGCGACGCGCGGCCCAAGGTCGGTCTGCTCAATGTCGGGTCGGAGGATCAGAAAGGCCACGAGGAAATCCGCGCGGCGGGGCGGTTGATTCGTGAGGCCGGCCTCGATCTGGATTTTCACGGCTTCATCGAAGGCGACGATATCTCCAAGGGAACCGTCGATGTGGTCGTCACGGATGGCTTCACTGGCAACATCGCGCTGAAAACCGCCGAAGGCACCGCGCGCCTTGTCGCTGGCTTCCTGCGTGAAGCACTGTCGGGGGGGATCCTCTCCCGCGCCGGGGCGTTGTTGGCGTATCCCGCGCTCAAGAAACTCAAGGATCGCATGGACCCGCGTAGCGTCAACGGCGCCGTGTTCGTCGGCCTCAATGGCCTTGTGGTGAAGAGCCACGGTGGCACC
>JANNVF010000371.1:0-6588 GCA_031414315.1 Hyphomonadaceae bacterium
TCGTCGACGGCAGCCCGGCGGCGATCTCCTATGACCGGGGCAAGACGGGCGTGCCGGCGGAGTGCCCCATCGGCGCCGCGCTGGCCGAATCGATCCGGCGCTCCGGCGATCTCTTCATTATCGTTGGTCGCAACGGTCGCCCCTACGCCGCCGACAGTGACCGCGACGACAAGCGGCGGGGTGGCGATCACCGTGTCGTCAGAAAGGCCGTGGTCGCCGCTGGGGGCCCCTTCCTGCTGATGGATCATCTCAGGCACTCCGCCGTCACCGATGCGATGGAGAGCGGCGCTAGCGGTGAAGACACCGCTGCCCTGTCTGCCCACGTCGACGAGGCGATGAACAAGGCGATCTACCGGCAGAAGACGCGCGGCCAGATCGAGCGGGTGCAGCGCGCGCGGGGGATCATTGAGTGAACATTGGCTCGGACGGTTCGATGATCGCGGCTCGGACGGTCATCTTTCGTTCTCATAGGGACATCATGGGGGACAAGGGCTCCAGGGTTGGGCGGCCCCGCGTGCGCCGTAACGGCATATCATCCGCTCGGACCCTAGCAAGCTAGGTGGGCGCCAGATGCCCCCTCCTCCCCCCTTGCGGGCGGTGGTTTAGGGGCAGAGCCAACTCCCGAGAGTGAATGTACGGTCTCGGGGATGCAAGTCCGTCTCGAACGCCGCAGAAGCCGCCCGCGCTGAAGGTATGGTGCGTTGAGCACGGCGACAAGGCGCAACACCACTCAGGCGCCGGTGAACAGGCCCTTCCGCTTGCCCCACGCATGAAAAAGCGCCGGCCACGCCGCGACGGGTTTACCCCCCAGACCACGCAGCCCAAACCCGTGGCCGCCCTCCTCGAAGATGTGCATCTCGGTGGCGACGTTCACCCGACGGAGCGCGGCGTAGAGATCGAGCGTGTTGGCGACCGGGACTGCGGGATCGTCGGCAGCGTGCAGCAGGAACGTGGGCGCAGCGTCGGCGCGGACGCGGGTCTCCATCGAGTAGGCGGCCTCGCGGTCAGGCGTCGGGTTGGCGCCCAGCAACCGCTCGCGGGAGCCGGGGTGCGCTGCGCCGGCGCGCATGGTGACGACCGGATAGATCAGGCTTGTGAGATCCGGGCGTGCCGACAGTGCGTCTGCCCCGTCCACGGGATCGTAGACCCGCGCATCCCAGCGCAGCGCCAGACTGGCCGCGACGTGACCGCCAGCGGAGAAGCCCTGCACCGCGATGCGCCGGTCGTCGATGCCGAACCGCGCGGCGCGCACCCGCAGCAGGCGCATGGCGCGCTGGACGTCCTGCAACGGCGCATCCGCGCCCGCCGCCCAGCCGTCGGTCGGCAACCGGTGCAGCAGCACCGCGACGAACGATCCCCGTGCGGCGAGCCAGCGCCCGGTCTCGAAGCCCTCCTTGTCGACCACCACGTGGCGATAGCCGCCGCCGGGCACGATCAGCACCGCTGACCCATCGGGCCGCGCGGGCCGGAACACGCTGAGGGTCGGTCGCCGCACACCGGTGACGGCGCGGTCGCGCAGGCCCCACTCGTTCTGCCGCTCCACCACCGTCTCGGTGACGGTGACCGCATCGCCGCCGGGCGCGCCGGTCGGCCAGAGCTCCACCACCTCGTCGGGCGCCGCGTCCGCTTCCGGGCTTGTCGCACAGGCGCTGACTGACACCGCCGCGCCGCCCAGGAGAAGTTCACGTCGATTGATCGCCAATTCCCGCTCCTTCCGCGCCGGCATGCCGCGCCCGTTTACCCTTCCTGCCGGTGGACGATCCGCCCCCCCGCCAGTACACACACGCCAATCCCATTTCGCGCCCACACCAAAGGGCCTCCCAGGAGCACATGACATGACCGTGCGCGTCGCCATCAATGGATTCGGCCGGATCGGACGCAACGTGCTGCGCGCCATCGCCGAGAGCGGGCGCACGGACATCGAGGTCGTCGCGATCAACGATCTGGGTTCGGTGGAGACCAATGCCCACCTGCTGCGGTTTGACTCCGTCCACGGTCGCTTCCCCGGCACGGTGAAGGTCGAGGGCGACACCATCTCGCTGGAGACCGGCAACTGGCAGTCCGGCGTCATCAAGGTCACCGCCGAGCGCGATCCCGCCAAGCTGCCGCACAAGGCGCTGAATGTCGACATTGCGCTCGAATGCACCGGCATCTTCACCGCCCGCGACAAGGCCGCCGCCCACCTCGACGCCGGCGCCAAGCGCGTCATCGTCTCGGCCCCCGCCGAGGGCGCCGACTTCACCGTGGTGTACGGCGTCAATCACAATGCGCTGAAGAGCGAGCACAAGGTCATCTCCAACGCCTCGTGCACGACGAACTGTCTCGCGCCGGTGGTAAAGGTGCTGCACGACGCCATCGGCATCGAGCGCGGCATGATGACGACGATCCACTCCTACACCGGCGATCAGCCGACGCTCGACACGCTGCACAAGGATCTCTACCGCGGCCGCGCCGCCGCACTCTCCATGATTCCAACCTCGACGGGCGCTGCGAAAGCGATCGGCCTCGTCATTCCCGAACTCAACGGCAAACTCGATGGCATCTCGATCCGCGTACCGACGCCGAACGTCTCGGTCGTCGATTTCAAGTTCATTGCGAAGAAAGCAACGACCAAGGACGAGATCAACAAGGTGATCCTCGCCGCCGCCAACGGTCCGCTCAAGGGCGTGCTCGGCTTCACCGACCAGCCCAACGTCTCGATCGACTTCAACCACGATCCGCACTCGTCAATCTTCCACCTCGACCAGACCAAGGTGATGGACGGCACGTTGTGCAGCGTCCTCGCCTGGTACGACAACGAATGGGGCTTCTCGAACCGCATGGCCGATACGGCCGTGGCGTTCGCAAAGACGATCTGAACAAGGAAATAATTTTATGGCCTTCACCCTCCACGGCGCCGCGACCACCACCTTCGTCTCCAGCCTCAAGAATCTCTCGGCGTTCCTGACCAAAGCCGAAGCCGCCGCCGAAGCGCGCAAGTTCGATGTGGCGGTGCTGCTGCAGTCGCGCCTCGCGCCGGACATGGCGCCGCTGGTGCGGCAGGTGCAGTTCGTCACCGACCATGCCAAGTTCACGATGGCGCGTCTGAGCGGCAAGGACGGCCCGTCGTTCCCGGACACCGAGACCACGGTCGCCGAACTGAAGGAGCGCATCACGCGCGCCATAGCCTATGTCGAAAGCGTGCCCGCCGTTGACGTGGACGCCAGCGAGGATCGCATGATCTCCTTCAAAGCGGGCCCGATGGAGCTGAGCTTCACCGGTGCGGACTACTACTCCCGCTGGGCGTTGCCGAACTTCTACTTCCACCTCACCACCGCCTACGCGATCCTGCGCCACAACGGCGTCGATCTCGGCAAGCGCGACTTCCTGATGGGCGGCGCATAGGCGCGGTCGCCGTTCAGCACAGGACTCCCATGCGACACGCCCGCTCCCTCCTCGTGGTCTTGCTGGCGGGCGTGACGCTCGCGGCGTGCGCCAGCAGCGTCGAGACTACGACAGCGCCGACCGTCGCGCCTTCACCGACCGCCGCCGTTGATCTTTCGCCGGCGGCGGTAAAGGCGGCCGACGAATTCCTCTGGCTGGAGGAGGTCAACGGGCAGCGGGCGCTGGACTGGGTGCATACGCAGAACGCGCGCGCAAAGGCGGTGCTGGAGAGCGATCCGCGCTACGCGCGTTTTCATGACCAGGCGCTGGCGATCCTGACGGCGAACGACCGCATCGCCACGCCGCAGTTCCGCGCCGGCGGCGTCGACAATTTCTGGCAGGATCGTACGCGCGTGCGCGGCGTCTGGCGCCATACGACGGTCGCGAGCTACCGCACCGCTTCGCCACGCTGGCGCACGGTCCTCGACATCGACGCGCTGGCGCGTGCAGAGAACGCCAACTGGATCTACAAGGGCGTATCGTGCCTGCCGCCGGCGCGCCGCTATTGCCTCGTCAGTCTGTCGGACGGCGGCAAGGACGCCGTCGTGGTGCGCGAGTACGACACGCAGATGCGCACGTTCCGCACTGGCGGCTTTGCGCTGCCCGAAGGCAAACACCGCTTCGACTGGGTGGACACCGACACAATCGCCATCGCCACCGACTTCGGCCCCGGCACCCTGACCGAGAGCGGCTATCCGTTCGTGCTGAAGTTCCTGAAGCGCGGCCAGACGCTCGCACAGGCGCACGACATCTATCGCGGTGGCGCCAACGACGGCGGCTATGGCGTGAACCCTTCGACCCTGCGTGACAGCGCGGGCCGCACCATCGGCGTCATCGTGCAGCGCCCGGTCAGCACCTTCGAGGCCGAGTACTATCTCGTGATCCACGGAGCACCGCAGCGCATCGACCTACCCACCAAGTCGCAATACCAGGACTTCGTCGACGGCCAGATGATCTTCTCGCTGCAGGAAGCGTGGGGTGGCTTCGAGTCCGGTGCGGTGATCGCGATCAAGCCGGTGGATGCAAGCCGCGATCCGGCAAGCAAGCCCGCGCTCGTCTTCCAGCCCACCGCAAACCAGGCGGTCGGCGCGATCAACGCTACGGACGGCAAACTCATCGTGCAGCTGCTTGAAGACGTGACGGGCGCGATCGACGTCTTCGATCTCGTCAATGGCGTCTGGACGCGCACGCGCCTGCCGCTGCCGCAGAACGCCACGCTCACCACTGTTTCCACCTCGTCGTCCGACGATCGGGTGTTCGTCAGCGCGCAGGGCTTCATTGAACCAACGACGCTGTGGCTCGCGGACGCGGCGCGCAACACCGCCGTGCGCGTTAAGGCGCAGGCGCCGCGCTTCGATGCGTCGGCCACGACAGTCGAGCAGCACTGGGCGGTGTCCAGCGACGGCGCGCGCATCCCCTTCTTCGTTGTGCGCCCGAAGGTGCTGCCGGCCGGCGGCGCGGCGACCCTGATGTTCGGGTATGGCGGCTTCGATGTGTCCAAACCGCCGATCTACATTCCCGAGATGGGCAAGCTCTGGCTGGAGAACGGCGGTGTCTTTGTCAACGCAAACATCCGTGGCGGCGGCGAGTTCGGCCCGGCGTGGCACCAATCGGTGCTGCGCGAGAACCGGCAGAAGGCGTTCGACGACTTCGCTGCCGTGGCGCGCGAACTGGTGACGCTCGGCGTCACGACGCCGGCGAAGCTCGGCGTCTACGGCCGCAGCAACGGCGGCGTGCTGACATCGGTGACGCTCACCCAGCATCCCGAACTCATCAACGCGGCGGTGATCGAGAGCCCGCTCGTCGACATGCTGCGCTACCACGAGCTGCCGCCCGGCGCCTCATGGATGGGCGAGTACGGCGATCCGCGCGTGCCGGGCGACGCCGCGTTCATCGCGCGCTACTCCGCCTACCAGAACCTGAAGCCGGGCCAACGCTATCCCGAGCCCTACATCACCACCAACACCCGCGACGATCGCGTCCATCCCGGCCACGCGCGCAAGTTCGCCGCGCGCCTGCAGGCGATGGGCTACCCGGTGCTCTACTACGAGAACACCGAAGGCGGGCATTCCAACGACAGCGATCCCCTCGTCAACGCCGACCGCTGGGCGCGCCACTACGTCTATCTCGCGCGCAAGCTGATGGACTGAACACCCAGGAGCCCACGTGACCTTCCGCCGCCTCGATACCGCCAATGCCAAAGGCAAGCGCGCACTGGTGCGCGTCGACTTCAATGTGCCGATGGCCGATGGCGCCGTCAGCGACGACACCCGGCTGCGCGCGGCGCTGCCGACGATCGACATGCTGCGCAAGCAAGGCGCGAAAGTGATCCTGCTCGCGCACTTCGACCGGCCCAAAGGCAAACGCACGCCGTCGATGTCGCTGAAACCGGTGGTCGGCGCGTTGAGCGAACTCGTCGGCCAGCCAGTGATGTTCGCCGATGATTGCGTCGGCGACGTGGCGGCGCAGGCGATCACGGCGCTGCCGGAGGGCGGCGTGCTGCTGCTGGAGAACACCCGCTTCCACGCCGGCGAGGAGACCAACGATCCTGAGCTGGCAAAGCAGATCGCGACACTCGGCGATCTCTACGTGAACGACGCGTTCTCCGCGGCACACCGGGCGCATGCGTCCACCGAAGGCGTCGCGCGGCTCCTGCCGTCGTATGCGGGAAAGAGCATGGAGGCTGAACTCGATGCGCTCGACGCCGCGCTCGGCAACCCGCGCCGACCGGTGCTCGGCATCGTCGGCGGCTCCAAGGTGTCGTCGAAGATCGACCTGTTGAAAAATCTGGTGACGAAGCTCGACAAGCTCGCCATCGGCGGCGGCATGGCCAACACCTTCCTGCACGCACAGGGCTGGGAGGTCGGTGCGAGCTATTGCGAGAAGGATCTCGACGGCACCGCCAAGGAGATCATCCGCCTTGCGGGCAAGCACAAGTGCGAGCTGCTGCTGCCGATCGACACCATCGTCGCCGAGAAGCTCGATGCGCGGGCGCCGGCGTTCGTGCGCGGCCTCGGCGAGATCGACGACGACGAGCGCATCCTCGACGCGGGCCCCGAAACGCTCGCGCGCCTCACCCGGGCGATGGATGAGAGCGCGACGCTGATCTGGAACGGCCCGCTCGGCGTGTTCGAAATCCCGCCGTTCGACCGCGCCACCGTTGCC
>JANNVF010000372.1:0-2955 GCA_031414315.1 Hyphomonadaceae bacterium
GGTCTGCGCCCACACGGCAGACCGCCGCGAGACAAGCTCGTCCTGTTGACGCGCCAGAACGGCGTCGGCCAGCTCCACGTACTGCGGCGGCAACGACGCCCAGCTTTCCGGGCGGGTGATCGTCTGCCGGTGCGACGCTTCCGCGATCAGACGCTTCTGCGAGGCTTCCAGTTCGATGGCCTGACCGGCCAGGGCATGCTCCTGCGCGGCGAGCTCCACGGCGGAGATTTCCAGTAGAACCTGGTTTGCCTGCACATGATCGCCTTCGCGTACGGCGATGCTTGAGATCACGCCGCCATCGCGGTGCTGCACAACCTGGCGGTTGCCAGCGACCTTTACCTCCCCCGCAGCAACGACGCCGGCATCGAGCGGTGCGAGCGCGGCCCACAGACCGAACAGGCCGAAGAATATGAAGATGGCGAGCAGGCCCCGGCGGCCTTCGAGCCAAGGGTTGTCGTCCAGCAATTTCTGGTCCGCGACCGGGGGTGGCATGAGCATCATGTGGTGGCGCTCGCGAGAACTGTGTTTTGAGGCGCCGGCTTTGCCGCGCTGGCCAGTTTCGCCAGCACGGCGGCGCGCGGCCCGACTTCGACGATCCGCCCTTCGTGCATAACGACGATGCGATCAACGATGTTGATGACGCCGGCGCGGTGCGCAACGACGAACACGACGCCGCTGCGTTCCCTCACCGTTTCGATCGCGCTCACCAGCGCTACTTCGCCATCGGTATCGAGGTGGGAGTTCGGTTCGTCCAGCACGACGACGCACGGATTGCCGTAGAACGCCCGCGCGAGAGCGATGCGCTGCGCCTGCCCCGGCGAAAGCCCGGCCCCCGCGTAGCCCAGCATCGTTTCGTAGCCGTTTGGCAGACGCAGGATCAGGTCGTGCGCGCCGGCGGCGATCGCCGCCTCCACCACCTTCTGTCCAATCGGCGCGCCATTTTCGTCGGCCGGCGTTGCGAACGCCGCGATGTTGGCGGCCACCGTGCCGTCGAAGAGTTCGATCCTCTGCGGCAAATAGCCGATGTGTCGCGCCAGCGCTTCGTCATCCCAGTCGGCATAGCGCGCGCCGTCGATCCGCACGGTGCCCGCCTTGGGCACCGCAGCGTTGGCGAGGATGCGGGCCAGCGTAGTCTTTCCGGCGCCGCTGGCGCCGATGATTCCGATCACCTCACCCGGCGAGACGCTGAAGCTGGCGCCATTCAGCGCCACGGCGCGGCCATCTGGGGTCATCGCCGAGACCTGTTCCAGCTGAATCTTGCCAACCGGGTCAGGCAGCGGCGTGCGATCGACCGGGGCGCCCGCGCCGTCCAGCAGCTTCTGAAGCCCGCCATAGGCCACCCATGCGAGACCGATCTGGCGCCAACCGCCGACGATCTGTTCCACCGGCGCAAACGCCCGCGCCGTCAGGATGGTCGCAGCGATGATGGCGCCCGGCGATATCTGGCGCTCGATGGCGAGGAACGCGCCGAGACCCAACGCGCCCGACTGCAGCAGCATCCGCATCGCCTTTGTCGCGGCGGAATAGCCCGCGCCCGTGAACGCGATGTCGGTCTGCGCCGCGACATACTCGTCGCGCGCAGCCGCGCGCCGTCGCCGAAATCGTCGCTCCGCGCCGAGCGCGTGGATTGTCTCCGACGCGTTGAGATCGCCCTCGTGCGGGACGAAAAATCCTGCCGCCTTGCTCGAAAGCTTGGAGAGTGACGCCCGCGACGCGCGTTCGTTGATCACCGCAACACCAAAAATCAGGATAGCGCCGAACAGGGCGAGCACACCGACCCAGAAGTGAATGACAAAACAGATGCCGATGAACAGCGGCGTCCAGGGAATGTCGAGCAGGCCGATCGCGGCGGGGCTGGTCACGCCCTGACGCAGCGTGTCGAGGTCACGCACCGTCGCCGGTGGCGGCGCGCCGATCCGACGCGCTCTCATGTTGGCCTGGATGACTTGATCGGCGGCCACGTGCTCGATCCGGATCGCCATGCGGGCCAGCAGGCGCGAGCGCGCTGCGTCAAGGAGCGAGAGCACCAGCAGGCTGCCCACCAGCACAACGCTCAGCAGCACAAGTGTGTAGACGCCGCTGTTGGGAATGACGCGGTCATAGACCTGCAGCATGTAGAGCGACGGCGCCAGGTAGAGCAGGTTGATTGCAGCGCTGAACCCGATGATCAGTCCAAGGTGCGTGGCGATGCTGCGCTTGCCGTTCGGGCCGGCTTGCGGGCCGTGCAGGCCGTCGAACAGCCGCCCCGCGCGCTGCGCGAACCCGCTCAGGCTTGTGCGTGCGTCCTTCACGGCGCTGGCGACCGTGCGCGCCCAACTGGCGTTGGACACGCCGGCATCCAGCGTAGGACCCTTTCTGCCAGGACGTCCGAAAATCGCCAGTCCGGGGAAATTCATGCTGGAGCCAGTCGCAAACCAACGCTGCCCGCTGCAGCCCGGCGTAAGTCAACTTCACTCCATCCCCATGAGCAGAGATACCGCATTCTCCCATTGGGAATGGCCGCCGGGAGCACCGCTCGCGCCATAGTCGTTCGAGCCACCTGGCGCGACCGATGTCGCGGTCACGCCAGTATGCCTGCTTACGGACCGCCCAGGATGAAGTCCGTAATGTTGATACTGTTCGCGCCGACCCCGTTCACGCCAAGTAGGGTGAGGGTCATGACGCCATCGACGGTGATCAGGGCGTCGTTACCCAGGTCGGTGATAGTCACGTGCGCCGTGAAGTTGCCGGCGTTGATGCCCAGCGCGCTCAGATCGATCAGATCCTGTCCGCCCCCTGCCGCGTTGGCGTCGAAGCCGGACACCACGTCCAGACCGAACCCCGGCGTCATGACGAAGACGTCGTTGCCGGCATCACCGTTCATGGTGTCGTTGCCGGCGCCGCCGTTCAAGCGATCGTTCCCGGCTCCGCCGCTCAGGGTATCGACACCGCCGCCGCCGTTCAGCGTGTCGGCAC
>JANNVF010000373.1:0-1933 GCA_031414315.1 Hyphomonadaceae bacterium
CGGGATCGCCGCCGCGCGCCTTCACCCGCTCGCGCACGAACGCGGTGTCGACGCCGGCGTCGATGACGAGGTGCGCCACGTGGATGCCCTGCGGTCCCAGCTCCCGCGCCATGCTCTGCGCCATCACCCGCAGACCCGCCTTGGCGCTGGCGAACGCCGCGTAGCCCGCCCCGCCGCGCACGCTGGCCGTCGCGCCGGTGAAGAAGATCGAGCCGGCGCCGCGCGGCAGCATGAGCCGCGCCGCTTCGCGGCCGGTGAGGAAGCCGCCGTAGCACGCCATCTCCCACACCTTGCGGAACACGCGCTCGGTGGTGTCGAGCAGCGGAAACTGCACATTGGCGCCGACGTTGAAGATCACCGCTTCCAGCGGCGCTTCCGCTTCGGCCGCCGCCAGGAACGCCGCGATGTCGTCCTCCTTGCGCGCATCGAGCGCGCGCGCGGTGCAGCGCCCGCCATCCGCTTCGATCGCGGCCTTCAACCCCGCCAGCTTGTCGGCGGTGCGCCGGCCGGCGACGATCACATAGCCCTCCGCCGCGAACCGCCGGGCGATGGCCGCGCCGATGAAGTCTCCTGCCCCGATCACCGCGACACTGGCATTCTTCCGCGCCGTCATGGGCCGCTCCGCATCCTGTGGTTTCGCCGAACATGGCACAGCCGCGCGCGGCGCACATCCGGATCGTGACCGGATGCGTACAGGCGCACAGGGCCGCGCGTGACTTCCTCCTCGCTCGCGGATTGATCCGGATGGAACGGGCGACCTATGCTGGCGTTGGATATCACGCGCGGAGAAAGGCTGGCCTTGCGCCCCAAAGCGGACCCCGCCGGCGTATCGCCTGATCGAGAGCGGTTCGCCGATCTGATGGCGGCCATCGCGTCGGCGCAGGACCGCGACGCGTTCGCCGAGATGTTCGCCTATTACGCGCCCCGGGTGAAAGCCTACATGCTGCGGCTCGGCGCGGGCGGCGCGCTGGCCGAGGAGTTGGCGCAGGAGGTGATGATCACGGTCTGGCGCAAGGCAGGCCTGTTCGATCGCAGCCGGGCGTCGGTCTCGACCTGGATCTTCCGCATCGCGCGCAACCGGCGCATCGACGCCGCCCGCCGCGCCAAACACGCCGATTTCGACGGCGACGACCCCACCTTTCACCCCGATGGACCAGAGGCGCCGGACGAAGCCGCCTCCGCCGGCCAAGTGGAGACCCACGTCCGCGAGGCGCTCTCCACCCTGCCCGCCGAACAGATCGATCTGCTCAGGCAGGCGTTCTACGACGGACTTTCCCACCGCGAGATCGCCGAGCGCACGGGTATTCCACTGGGCACCGTGAAATCCCGCATCCGGCTTGCATTCGGCAAGCTGCGCGCGCTGCTGACCGCCGAAGGTGGCCGGGCATGAGCGCCACGTCGTTCACCACCGACCGTCGCCAGCAGCTCGTCGCGGCATATGCCGCCGGCGCGCTCGACCCCGCGCTTGCGCTGTTGCTGGAGACGCAGGCCGCGCTCTCTGCCCCCGCCGCGCACGATCTTGCGCTTGCCAACGAGGCCGCCGGCGTCTTTCTGGAACGGCAGGCGCCCGCCGCGCTCGCGCGCGCGGCGCTGGAGCAGGTGTTCTCCCGCATTGCGACGGACGCGCCACCAGCGCCGCGCCCGCCCACACGCACGCGCGACCCGCTCTTTGCCGACGATCTGCGCGCGCTGCCGGACGCGGTGCGCACGCTGGCGCTCGACGCCGCCACGACGCGCGGCTGGCGCTTCGCCGGACGCGGCATGCGGTCGCTGATCCTCGATACCGGCGGCGACTCCACGGCGGAGATCCTGCGTATCGCGCCCGGCGCCGCAGCGCCGCGCCACACCCACGCGGGCGACGAATAACAAACCGAGCGTGTAAAGAATTCTCGAGCGCAGCTCGGGAATCTTCAGGGAGTTCGTGAAGGCAGAA
>JANNVF010000374.1:0-6735 GCA_031414315.1 Hyphomonadaceae bacterium
CTTGATCTCGATTTCACGGCACTGGTTGAGATACTCTGCGGTGACGCCGAAGCGTCCCGATGCGATCTGCTTCACTGCGGAGTTCATGTTGTCGCCGTTTGGCAACATCACATAGCGCGCCGCGTCCTCGCCACCTTCACCCGACACGGACTTCGCGCCGATGCGATTCATGGCGACGTTCAGTACGCCGTGCGCTTCCGGTCCCAGAGCGCCAAGCGACATGCCCGGTGTCACGAACCGCTTGCGGATTTCATTGACGCTTTCGACCTCGTCGACCGAAACTGCGGTCATGCCATCCCGCACTTCGAGAAGATCGCGGAGCTGGATCGGCTCGGCGAGACGGCGTTCGCGCAGATTGTGCGAGTAGCGCCGATATGCCTCGACGGAATTCGTCGTCACAGCATGTTGCAGCAGGTGGATATTCGCCGCCTCCAGCGCGTGGCGTTCACCGCTTGCGCGCCAGCGATAGAGCCCACCCACCGGCAGGGCTATGATATCCTCGTCGTAGGCGCGCGCATTGAGATCGGCCGCTTCCTGCGCGAGACCCCCGAGCCCGATGCCCGAGATGCGGCTCGTTAGGCCGGGAAAATACTCCGCCGCAAGCGCGCGCGACAAACCGATCGCCTCGAAGTTCATGCCGCCGCGATACGAGGAGATGACCGAGATCCCCATCTTGGAGATGATCTTGAGCAGACCCGCATCGACGGCCTTCTTGTAGTTGAGGGTCGCCTGCTCGATCGTGAGTCCCGCGCCCAGACCCCGCGCGACACGGTCAGCCACCGTCTCGAAGGCGAGATACGCATTCACAGTCGTGGCGCCGCAGCCGATCAGCACGGCAAAATAGTGCGTGTCCATGCACTCGGCGCTGCGCACGGTGATCGAGCAAAACGACCGCAGACCCTTCGCAACGAGGTGCGTCTGCACACCACCGGTCGCGAGGACCATTGGCGCGGCGGCGCGCCCCGACCCCTGATGCTCATCCGTCAGCACCACGTGACTGCGGCCGGACAACACCGCTTCCTCCGCCTCCAGACGGATGCGGTCGAGGGCGGCGCGGAGCGCAGGCCCGGCGTCTTCTGGACGCGCAGGCGTATCGAACGTGCAATCGATCACCGCCACCGCGTCATCGAGTTCCGCGACCATGCGCGCGTACATGCCGTTGGTCAGCACCGGGCTCGCCAACACGAAGACGTTTGTCTGCGCTTCATCCTGCGCGAGAATGTTGCCGAGGTTCTTGAACCGCGTCGCAAGACTCATGACGCGATCTTCGCGCAGCGGATCGATCGGTGGGTTCGTCACCTGGCTGAAGTTCTGACGGAAATAGTGCGACAGCGGCCGATATCGGTCAGACAACACCGCAAGTGGCGCGTCATCACCCATCGATCCGACCGCTTCCTTCGCCTCCTCCAGCATCGGCTGCAGGATGAGTTCGAGATCCTCCAGCGTCAGCCCGGCGGCGGCCTGCCGGCGCAGTAGTTCCGCGCGGGTGTCGTACAGGCGAGGCTCGTCTCCCGTGATACGGGATTCAAGTTCGATGACGTTCTCCAACCACTTCTCATAGGGATGCTTGGCCGCCAGCTTATCGACGATCGCCACCTCGTTGTAGAAGCGGCCCTCCACCGTATCGACGGCGATCATGCGCCCGGCGCCGACCCGCCCGCGCCGTTCGACGCGTGCATCATCAAGCGCGCACATGCCTGTCTCGGACCCGACTACCACCAGCCCATCCGTCGTGATGGCATAGCGCATCGGGCGCAAACCGTTGCGGTCCATTCCCGCAACCGCCCAGCGGCCATCGAACATCGCCAGCGCGGCAGGCCCGTCCCATGGCTCCATCACCGCGTTGCAGTAGGAATAAAGCGCCCGGTGCGCGGACGGCATCGTCGTCGACTTCGCCCACGCGGCTGGCACGAGCAAGGCCTTCGCCATCGGCGCACTGCGGCCGGCGCGCACAAGAAGTTCGAAAACGTTGTCGAGCGCCGCTGAATCCGAGCCGCCGGGCTGGATGATCGGCTTCACGTCGGCATCCGCCGCGCCGAATGCCTCGGACGCCATGCGGATCTGGTGGCTCTTCATCCAGTTGATGTTGCCCTTCAGCGTGTTGATCTCGCCATTGTGGGCGAGCATACGGAAGGGTTGCGCGAGCCGCCATTGCGGAAACGTGTTTGTGGAATACCGCTGGTGATAGATCGCGACGCTGGAGATGAAGCGCTCGTCCTTCAGGTCTGGATAGAAGGAATCGATCTGCTCGGCGAGGAACATGCCTTTGTAGATCAGCGTCTTCGCCGACAACGAGCAAATGTAGAGCTCGATGATGTTGTTGGCGAGCGCCAGTTTTTCGATGCGGCGGCGCACGATGAACAGTTCCTTGTCCACCGCGCCCTCGTCACGCGCCAACGGGTCGTAGAACAGCACCTGTTCGATCTCCGGGCGCGTGGCATTGGCCTTCTCCCCGATCATCGCGATGTCGACCGGCACCTGACGCCAGCCGTACAGTTCAAATCCGCCGCGCAGGATTTCCGATTCCACGATCGTGCGTGCGCGCTCCTGCGCGTTGAAATCATTGCGTGGCAGGAAGATCTGTCCGACGAAGATCGGCCCTGGCTTCGGCTTGTGGCCGGTGCGTGACACCACCTCCCGGAAGAAATCCTGCGGCGCTTCCAGCAGGATGCCAGCGCCGTCGCCGGTCTTGCCGTCGGCGTCCACGGCGCCGCGGTGCCAGAGCGACTTGAGCGCGCCGATCGCCATGGTCACGACTTCGCGGCGCGCCTTGCCGTCGATGGCGCAGATGAGGCCCACGCCGCACGCGTCGCGCTCGTCTTCCGGATTGTAGGCGTGCGCCGCCATCAACTTCGCGCGTTCGCGTTCGTAGCGCGCAACTTCTTCCACGGCGTCGAATGAAATGTCGCTCATCGGCTTACTCCGCCGCCACGCGCGACGACGCCGCGCGCTCCTTCAGCATCGCGTGGATTCCCTCCGCAGCGTCGCGGCCTTCGCGAATCGCCCACACCACGAGGGACGCGCCGCGCACGATATCGCCGGCCGCGTACACGCCCGGCATCGACGTTGCGTAGGTGCGTTCGTCGATCTTCACCGTGCCCCAGCGGGAGACCTTCAGGTACGGCTCATCCCACATCTTCGGGAGGTCTTCCGGGTCGAACCCCAGCGCCTTGATGACGAGATCGGCGGCGATGTCGAACTCCGTGCCCGGCGCCTCTTCCGGCGCCTGGCGGCCGCTGCTGTCCGGCAGGCCCAGGCGCATGCGCACCGCGCGCAATGCTTTCAGTTTGCGCGCATCGCCGAGGATAGCTTTCGGCGCCGCCAGCCACTCGAACACAACACCTTCTTCCTCGGCGTTCTTCACCTCGGTGGCGGAGCCCGGCATGTTGGCGCGATCACGTCGGTAGAGACAGACAACCGACTTCGCACCTTGCCGCACGGCCGTGCGCACGCAGTCCATCGCCGTATCGCCGCCACCGATGACCACTACGCGCTTGCTCTTGGCATCAAGCACGCCGGAGGCGAACGCCTCCACCTCGTCGCCAAGGCCCACACGGTTCGCCGCCGTCAGGAAATCCATCGCGGCCAGCACGCCCTTCGACGTCGCCGCCGGCACGCCGAGATCGCGCGCCTTGTAGACGCCGGTCGCCACCAGCACGGCATCGTGCTTGCGCCGCAGCGCTTCGAACGAAATGTCGCGGCCGACTTCGCAATTCAGCACGAAGGTGACGCCGCCGTCTTCAAGCCGCGCCACACGGCGCGCGACGACGTCCTTTTCGAGTTTGAAGTTCGGGATGCCGTAGATCAACAGGCCGCCGGCGCGATCATAACGATCGTAGACCGTGACCTTGTAGCCTTTCCGGCGCAGCACCTCGGCCGCCGCGAGACCCGCGGGGCCGGCGCCGACAACGCCGACGTGCTCGGTCCGCTCACGCAACGCGCGAACCGGCGCGACCCAGCCCTCCTTCCACGCCGTCTCGGTCAGGTACTTCTCGATGGCGCCGATGGTCACCGTGCCGTGGCCCGATTGCTCAATGACGCAGTTGCCTTCGCACAACCGGTCCTGCGGACAGATGCGGCCGCAGATCTCAGGCATGAGGTTGGTGGCGGCCGAGACTTCGTAGGCCTCCTGCAACCGGCCTTCCGCCGTCAGGCGCAACCAATCCGGGATGTTGTTCTGTAAAGGACAGTGAGACTGGCAGAATGGGACGCCGCACTGGGAGCAACGCGACGCCTGCTCGGCGGCCTTGGCGGCGGCCATTTCTCTATAGATCTCGTCGAAATCCGCCTTGCGCGCCTTAGATGCTCGCTTTTCCGGCGGCCCCCGATCCACAGCGACGAATTTCAGCATACGTTCGGCCACGATCACCCCCGAAGCCTCTGGCTGCGTGAAACAAGGGGCGAATACGGCCATTCCGCCGGCGTCGCAAGGTGAATTTTTGCCAATAGGACAGCTTTATTGCCATATAAGGTCAATTCTGCGCATCTGGTAGCGGCCGATGCTCCGCTCGCACCGACTCGGCGGGTGTGGCAGAAGATGCCGCCGGCCAGAAATCGGGCCAGAAACGCGCCACGGAAGCGATATGGACCCCATCGTTCTGCTCAAGGCTCTCATCCTCGGCATCGTCCAGGGTCTGACCGAATTCCTGCCGATCTCGTCGACCGCCCATCTGCTGCTCGGAGAGCGCCTTCTTGGGTTCGAGGACGAGGGCAAGATCTTCACCGTGATGATCCAGTTCGGCTCGATCCTCGCGGTGATGTGGCTCTACCGGGACAAGATCATTGAGACCATTGTCGGCCTGCCGACGAAACCGGAAGCCCGCCGCTTCGCGCTGCTCATCGTGGTGGCGTTCATCCCGGCGCTGATCGCAGGCATTTTCTTCTCCGACTATGTGAAGCAGGTGTTGCAGGAATCGCTGACCGTGATCGCGTGGGCGTTCATCGTCGGTGGCGTCATCATGTTGTTGATCGAACGCTACCGGCCCGCGCCAACGGTGCAACTCGCAGATCAGACGCCGCTCGTGCGCGCGCTCGGCATCGGCGTCTTCCAAACATTGGCGCTCATCCCCGGCGTATCAAGATCCGGCGCCACCATCATCGGGGGCCTGGCGCTTGGTCTCGACCGACGCGCAGCGGCGGAGTTCTCGTTCTTTCTCGCGATGCCGACGATGGCAGCGGCGTTCGTGCACGATCTGCTGGACCTGCAGACCCAACACGTGACGCCCGACCGCATCGCCGAGATCGCCATTGGCTTCGTCGCAGCGTTTTTCGCGGCGCTGCTGGTCGTGAAGCCGTTCCTCGACTTCGTGTCGCGCGCGGGCTTCTGGCCGTTTGCGTGGTATCGCATTGCACTCGGCGCATTCCTGCTCGTCCTCGTCGGGCTCGGGATCGCATGACGGCGCCGATCCTTCATACCATCGGATATGAAAGGGTTGGATTTCCGGCGTTCCTCGCGGCGCTGCAGGACGCAGACATAGGGACGCTGATCGATGTGCGCGAGCTGCCCAACTCGCGGCGCGCGGGTTTCTCCAAGAACATGCTCAAGTCGAATCTCGCGGCGGCGGGCATCGGCTACAGTCATCTCAAGGCGCTCGGCACACCGAAAGCCGGGCGACAAGCCAGCCAGCGCGGTGACATGGCCACGTTCTGGCCGATCGTCGATGCCGCGCTGGAGCGACCGGAAGCGCGCCTGGCGCTGGAGCACGCGGCGATCCTTGCGCGCGGCCAGCGCGCATGCCTGATGTGCCTCGAACACGACTGGCGCATCTGCCATCGGGCGCGGGTGTGTGAACTCCTGGAGCGGGAGTTTGGAATTGACGCGGTGCATCTGGCGCCGGGTTAGCGGTCTCGCCCGCCCAAATTCTGTGCGGCTCGGGCCAAGCAACGGCGGCGCAGGCGAAACTGGTTGCCGGTCGGCATCATCGGGCGCGCAGTGCGAAGGCCCTACCGACTACGTCGGACGGGATCGGGGATGCCGCATGACGCCGAACGAGCGCGCGCAGTCTGACGGGCCGATCGACGCGTACCTGCTTGATCTGCATCGTCGCGTCTCCGCCATCTCGGGCGGCGCGGTCGCCGACTACATTCCCATGCTGGCCACCGCAGACCCCGCCCTGTTCGGCGTCGCGATCGCGACGACCGATGGCAAAGTGTATGGCGTCGGCGATACGGAAACGCCCTTCACCATCCAGTCGGTGTCGAAGCCCTTCATGTACGGCATGGCGCTCGATGAACACGGCGACGACTATGTGCTGACCCATGTGGGCGTGGAGCCGACGGGCGCGGCGTTCAACGCCACCGTGCTGGACGAAGACAACCGCCGCCCGTTCAATCCGATGGTCAACGCGGGCGCCATCGCCGTATCGGCGCTGGTCAGGGGCGACACCTATGCGATCCGCCGCGCGCGCATGGTGCAGCTGTTCGCGCAGTTCGCCGGCCGCGCCGTGGAGATCGACGAGGCCGTGTTCCAGTCGGAGCGCGAGACCGGCGAACGCAACCGCGCGATCGCCGCGCTCATGGAACGCGCCGCCATGATGGAGGGCGACACCGATGAGATTCTCGATCTCTATTTCAGCCAGTGTTCCGTACTGGTGACGTGCCGCGATCTCGCGCTGATGGCGGCGACGCTGGCGAACGGCGGCGTGCAACCGCTCACCGGAGAGCGCGCGGTGACGGAGGCGCAAGTGCGTGACGAGCTCGGCGTGAGGAGTTAGTGAGGCATGTACAACTTCGCGG
>JANNVF010000375.1:0-4844 GCA_031414315.1 Hyphomonadaceae bacterium
CAGCATCAGCGTCGTGGGGTCGGTGACCTCGGTGTCGACGTAGGACACATAGAACTCGAACTGGCCGCCCTTGAGCAGCCGCTCCACCGGCACGGTGGCTTTCACCTGCGCGATGTTGTTCTCGCCTTCGCCGATGTTGCCTGGCGCGTCGAAGAAACTGGGCATCCCCGGCGGGCTGAGCGTATCGAGGATCGGCACCAGGTCGGAAGCGTCCTCGACCCATTCATGCGCCAGCGTCAGCGTCAGCGCGCCCTTCTCGCCGAAGCGCTTGTCCAGCACGCTTTCGAGGCGCCACTTGGTTTGCGGGCGCAGGTCGGGGTTGCCGGCTGAGACGGAATTGTCGGCGAGTGTCGCGGAAGACGCGAAGTCGCCGAAGTCGAGCTGGCTCACGTCACGGAAAAGCTTCAACCGCACCTGATCGCGCCCGAGTTGGCGCGACACCTGGAAACTGGGCTTCCAGTAGACAAGCGTGCGGCTAGCGCTGCTGTCGCCCGACTGGGTGATGGTGGAGGTCTCCACCGTCACGCCGTTTTCCAGCGTCCACTTCGGCGTCGGCTTCCACGTCCAGGTGACAAAGCCTTCCTGACGTTCTTCTTCCACCGTGACGTCGGCGGCCTGCAGCGGCACAGGGACGCCGTCGTCGGTGAGATCGACGTTCGCCTGCAGCGAGTTGAACGCGGTCTCGCCGCCGAACTCCACGCGATGGGCGTCGTTGATAGTCCACGCGGCGGTGAGGCGTCCGATGGTTTCGGCGCTCAGGTTGCGGGTTTCCTGGGCGAAGACGTCGGTGGTGTTGAAGTTGGCGTCGCGCGAGAGCGTGCTCTCGTCGTTGGAGTACCAGCGCCGTGTGTCGAGGCCGATCGCCTTGAGCGTCCAGTCGCCGAACTTGCGTTCGAAGTCCCCGCCGATCTCGCGCCGGCGCTCGCGCTCGTTGATCGACAGGCGGAAGGAATCGGTGAGCTGCTCGGTCGGGCTGAAGCCAAGCGACTCGAGATCCGTCGCGAAATTCCAGCGCCCGCCGGAGATGTTGAGGTTGAGCGTGCCGCCGAGCAGGGGCGTCTTGATCTGCGCGTTGGCGGTGCTCTCGCGGAAGGTGCGCGGCGTGAAATCCGCGCGCGAGCCCACGAGGCTGTCGGTAGCGTCCCGGATGTAGCGGAAGCCGCGCAGCGGCCGCTCCTCGATGAAGCGATTGGCGCCGAGGGTGTATTCGGCGGGCCCGATCTTGCCGGTGTAGGAGCCGCCGCCGCGCACTTCGACGCGGTTGGAGACTGACCGCTCAAGCTCCACTTCGTAGGTGCCGGAACCGCCCGCCGCAGCGGCGTTGCGGACCACGTTGACCAGCACCGATTGCCCGGAGGCTTCGCCGGTGGACGCCGCACGGATCAGCTCCAGCCGCAGCACCTGGGCGGCCGGAATGCGCGAAAGGATGTCTTCGAGGCCCTGGCTCTTGGCGCTGGGCCGGGCGGCGTCGATCAGCACGTTGCCGGCGGTCCCGGAAAACCCGCGCCGGTCGGAGCCGGAGTCAACGGAGAAGCCGGGCACCCGGCGCACCATGTCGAGCGCGGTCTGCGGCGCGAACGCGGCAAAGAAGGCGGTGTCATAGACCACGCGGCCATCGGTCGGGGCCTCCGGGGAGACCGCAGGCATGGGCTGGGTGTCTGCGGGCGGCTGCTGGGCGTGCGCCACGCCGGTCAGGGCGAGCGCCGCCGCCAAGGTCTTGTACACGTCCATCTCCCCTGGTCGTCCCCGAACTCTTATCGAAGAACATAATCTTCTTATTGTTTATCGAGAAGCGCTCAAATGTGGCGGCATTACGACCCCCGCCAGTCGTTCGTCGCATTGACAGAGTGATGCGTATCAACCGCCAGATGGATGCGCACCCGCCGCGAATATCTGGAGAGCGCGCATGACATCGGAAAATCAAGACCAGATCGAGCTCTGGAACACCCAGAGCGGCCTCCGCTGGACCGAGGAGCAGAACTACCTCGACGCACTCCTCGCCGGCGTCGGCGCGGAGGCGCTGCGCCGGGCGGCGGCGCAGACGGGGGAGAAGGTGATCGACATCGGCTGCGGTTGCGGCGCGAGCAGCCTGGCGCTGGGCGACGCGGTGGGCGCGACGGGCGATGTGCTGGGCGTCGATGTGTCGGCGCCGATGCTGGCACGCGCGCGGGCGCGTGCAGCGGCGGCCGGCGCCCTTGTCCGCTTCCAGGAAGACGACGCGTCGGTGGCGGCGTTGCCGACTGGTTGCGATCTGCTGTTCTCGCGGTTCGGGGTGATGTTCTTCGCGGAGCCGGTGGTGGCGTTTGCGCACATGCGCGGCGCGCTGAAGCCGGGCGGGCGGCTCGCGTTCGTGTGCTGGCGCGCGATGGCGGAAAATCCGTGGATGGTGAGTCCCGTGATGGCCGCGATCCAGGCGCTGGGCGCCGCGCCGCCACGATCCGATCCGCACGCGCCCGGTCCGTTCGCGTTCGCCGATGCGGCGCGTCTCCGTAAAATTCTCGCCGACGCCGGCTTCGCCGATATCGCGATCGAGGCGTTCGACATGCCGATGCGAATCGGCGCCGACGCTGCAGACGCCGCTGCGCACAGTGTCGGGGTCGGCCCGCTCGGCGCGATGTTGCGCGAAACCGATGACGCAGGGCGGGCCCTGGTGCTGGCCGCGGTGACCGATGCCCTCGCCCCCCACGCCACGCCGGATGGCGTCATGCTGTCCGGCGCGACCTGGATGGTGACCGCGCGGTCACCATGAAAAGCCTTTCAACAAAGACCTTTCAGCCCAACGAAAAAGACGCCGGCCCTTGCGAGCCGGCGTCTTGATGTTTCGCAGAAGGGAAGAAGCTTACTTCTTCTTCTTCGCCACGGCCTTCTTTGCAGCCTTCTTCGGCGCGGCCTTCTTGGGTGCTGCGGCCTTCTTCGGAGCAGCGGCCTTCTTTGCAACTTTCTTCGTAGCAGTCTTCGTAGCCATGAGTGCCTCCCAGTTGGACGAATCGACTCTTACGCAAAACCGGGAGAGTCGAAAAGAAGGCGCGTTCAAAAAAACGTCGTCGATGATTTGCGTCAGAGCCCGCCAACGGTGAGTCCCTGAATGTAGAGCGTCGGCTGACCGACACCGACAGGCACGCTTTGCCCGCCCTTGCCGCACGTGCCGACGCCTTCATCGAGCTTCAGATCGTTGCCGACCATCGTCACGCGCGTCAGCGCAGTGGGGCCGTCACCGATCAGCGTCGCGCCCTTGATCGGCGAGACAATCTGACCGTTTTCAACGAGATAGGCTTCGGTGCACTGGAACACGAACTTGCCCGATGTGATGTCCACCTGGCCGCCGCCGAAGTTCACTGCGTACACGCCGCGCTTGAGCGAACGGAGAATCTCTTCGGGCTCGTGCGCGCCTGCGGTCATGAAGGTGTTGGTCATGCGGGGCATCGGCGTGTGTGCATAAGATTCGCGACGACCGTTGCCCGTTGGCGACACTCCCATGAGCCGCGCGTTCATCCGGTCCTGCAGATAACCGCGCAGAATGCCGTCCTCGATGAGTACGGTGCGCGAGGTCGGTGTGCCTTCATCGTCGATCGTCAGAGAACCGCGACGATTCTCGAATGTGCCGTCGTCGACCACCGTGACGCCGGGCGCCGCTACTCGCTCACCCACCTTGCCGGCGAACGCGGAGGTGCCCTTGCGGTTGAAATCGCCCTCTAATCCGTGACCTACGGCCTCGTGGAGCAGAATACCGGGCCAGCCCGGGCCAAGCACCACGTCCATTTCGCCGGCGGGCGCGGGCGTCGAATCAAGGTTCACCAGTGCGATGCGCAGCGCCTCGTCGGCGAGCGCCTTCCATTTGTCCGGCGCGATGAAGGCCGCGTATTCCTCGCGCCCGCCGCTGCCTGACGAGCCCGACTCGCGGCGGCCATCACGCTCCACCGTCACCGAGACATTCACCCGCACCAGCGGTCGCGCGTCCTCGAACTTCTCGCCGTCGGGCCGCAGGATCGTCACCGCGCGACGCGAGCCGGCGATCGAGACGGTGGCCTGAACCACGCGCGGATCGCGGGCGCGGACATAGGCGTCGATCTCGGCGAGCAGATCGGTCTTGGCGGTGAAGCCCGGCTCCGCCAGCGGATCGACGTCGCGGTACAGCTTGCGATTCGTCCGCGCGGGAGAGGCGTCGAGCGAGCCTTCGTGGCCGCGCTTGGCGAGCTGCGCTGCGTCGGCGGCGCGGCGCACGGAGTTCTCGTCGAGCACGCTGGAATGGCCGTAGCCCGCGCGTTCACCCGACACGATGCGCAGGCCGAAACCCTGGCTGGCGTCGTAGCTGGCGGACTTCAGCCGCCCGTCGTCCCACAGGAAACTCTCCGAGCGGCTGTCCTCGATGAACAGCTCCCCGTCGTCGGCGCCTTTGGCGGCCTCTGCGAGAATGCGCTGGGCGGCGTCCAGATCGAGCGGCGCGCCATCGCTGGCGCCGGACAGGCCATCGGCCATGGGGGTCTCCGGGGTTTGAGTCTCAAGGCAGCATATAGGGTGTTGCGGGGGAGGCGATGCGCATTGTGCTGCAGCCCGGTCCGGTGAAGGGGAGCGATTGGACGCGGACGCGGACGCGGCCGCACGCGCTTTCGCGCTGCGGGTTCAACACTTGGCCCTCGCTGGAGGGCCGGGGACGCGGCGCTCCGCATCGGAAGCGCAAGGTAGAAAAAGAAGACACGAACCAACCGCGTCCCCGCGATGTGTTTTCCGCCGGCTGCCACGTTCGGGAGTCTTGCTTTCCGAGAGTGGCGCGCTAGCGACGTGCGGGTGTCGTGCTGTTCCACACGACGCCCCGGAACGCTGGACTGGGACTGATCGCCTCTCGG
>JANNVF010000376.1:0-4873 GCA_031414315.1 Hyphomonadaceae bacterium
CTTCTCGGCCAGGAACATTTTCACCACGCGCGGATTCGGGCCGATCGAACGATAGAACTTCATGTCTCTCCCCGTGCGGACTGTGCCAGCCGCTGATCACGACGTTATCGGGGGACGACGGGCCCTGCAATTGAGCAAGTACGCCTGTTTCCCCGATTTTTCGCTGGTGATCTTGAACACGGCGCAGTCAGCACTTACTCTCATCACTGGAGTTACCCCCGGGAGAGACGACGTGCGCGCCAAGTCATTTGCCGGTATGACCTGCCCGATCGCCGGCGCCCTTGAGGCGATCGGTGATCGCTGGGCGTTTCTCATTCTCCGGGATCTGTCGTTCGGGCTGTCGCGCTTCGACGAGTTCAAGGAGTCTACCGGCATTCCGAACACGACGTTGTCGGATCGCCTGCGCCATCTGGAGGCGCACGGCCTCGTGGAGCGGCGCTGCTATCAGGACAACCCACCGCGTTTTGAGTACTCGCTCACCCGGAAGGGTCGCGATCTCTGGATGGTGACGTTCGCACTGGCGCAATGGGGCGAGCGCTGGGACGCATCCGGCGCCGGGGCGCCCGCTGTTCGCATGATCGACAAGGACACCGGGCGGCGCGTGAAACTCGCGCTGGTCGATGCAACCACCAACGTACCCGTGCCGCCCCGTCGCATGCGCGCCCGCCCCGGTCCGGCAGCGTCGCCCTTCATGCGACAGACATTGAACAATCGCGACGAAAAACACGCGCCGTCATGAGCCGAATTGATCTGGGAGCCCTGCAGGCATGACCACCGTCGCCGAACCTGCTGCAAATGCCGGATATAATCGCCTGCGAGATGGCGCGATACTTCCGACGCTCGTGGCGCTCTCGCTGCCCAACCTCGTGGCGCTGCTCTCATCTGCGATCATCACGATCGCGGAAACGGCGTACGTCGGACGCCTCGGTGTCGCATCGCTGGCGGGCGTGGCGTTTGTCTTTCCGGTGATCATGCTGATGCAGATGATGTCGGCAGGCGCGATGGGCGGTGGAATCTCCGGCGCGGTCAGCCGCGCGCTGGGCGCGAACGATCAGGCCGCCGCGCAATCGCTCGCCTTGTGCGCTGTCACGATCGGGCTCGTCTTCGGGTTGGGACTTGCGGTGTCGGTTGGTGTTCTTGGCCCTTTTCTCTACCAGCTGCTCGGCGGAAATGGCGCGGCGCTCGGCGAGGCGGTCGCCTATTCCAACGTCGCCGCCCTCGGTATTCTTGCGATCTGGCTCACCAACACGATGGCGTCGGTGGCGCGCGGTTCGGGCGATATGATCGGGCCGGCGATGGTGGTGTTGATGGCGGGCATCATTCAGATCGTCGTGGGCGGCGCCCTCGGCCTGGGACTTGGTGGCCTTCCGCGCCTGGGGGTTGCGGGTGTGGCCACGGGCCAGGTCGTTGGATTTTCCTGCGCCGCGATCGTTCTGCTGCTGCGCCTGCGCTCACCCAAGGCCCGCGTCCCCTTGCGGTTTGCCCCGAACCTCCTGCTGCGGGACCGCTTCGCCGACATCCTGCGTGTTGGTCTTCCCGGAACCCTCTCACCGATCCAGTCGGTGCTCACCATCCTCATCCTGACGGCGCTTGTCGCGCGGTTCGGGCCGGCGGCGCTGGCCGGATATGGCATCGGCGCGCGTCTTGAGTTCCTGCTGATCCCCATCGCGTTTTCCGTGGGCGTGGCGTCCATTCCCATGGTCGGCACCGCGATCGGCGCCGGCGATGTGCCGCGCGCGCGACAGGTCGCCTGGACGGCGGGCGCGCTGGCGATGGCGTCACTGGCGGTCATTGGCGCCGTTGCGGTCGCTGTGCCGGATCTCTGGGGCCGGTTGTTCGTCGCCGACGAGGCGGTGCTCGCCGTCATCCGGCAATACCTGCGCATTGCAGGTCTGGGGTTTCCGTTCTTTGGCCTCGGCCTGTGCCTCTATTTCGCATCGCAGGGCGCGGGAAAAATCGCGGGTCCCATTCTGGCGCAGGCGCTCAGACTAATCATCGTCGCGGGCGGCGGCTGGCTACTGCTCCGGGCGCAAGCACCACTCTGGACATTGTTTGCGCTTGTGACCGTGGCCATGGTCGCGCTTGGCTTGGGCTCTGCTGCGGCAGTGCGCTTCACGCCATGGCGCGCGCCGCCGCCGCGCATCAAATAGCGGGATCGGGCCGCACCGCAGGATCAGTGTCCGAATCAGCACGGTGGCGCCATGCTGCTCCACCCGCGCAAGGAACCTCATGTCCGCCCTCACCCGCGCCCGCAACATCGCCGACCTCCGCCTGCTCGCGCAGCGTCGCCTGCCGCGCATGGTGTTCGACTACATCGACGGCGCCGCCGAGGATGAAATCACCAACACGCGCAACGTCGAACGGCTGCGCGCGCACACGCTGCACTGGTCGGTGCTGCGGGATATCTCGAAGATCGACACAACGACAACGATCATGGGCGCGCCCTCTGCGCTCCCGTTCTTCATCACGCCGACAGCTGCGTCACGCCTGTTCCACTATCAGGGCGAGGGTGCCGTTGCGCGTGCGGCGGCACGGGCGGGAATGATCTATTCGGTCTCCACCATCGGCTCGACCACCGTGGAGGATGTCGCCAAGGCGACGCCAGGACCGAAGTGGTTTCAGGTCTATGTGTGGAAGGATCGCGGCCTCGTACGTGAAGGATTGGCGCGCGCGAAGGCCGCGGGGTTCACGGCGCTTGCGCTCACCGTCGATGTGCCCGTCGCCGGCAATCGCGAACGCGATCCGAAGAACCAGTTCACGATCCCACCAAAGGTGACGCCGCGCACGGCGTTCGACGTGCTCTCACGGCCGGGTTGGCTCTACCGGCTCGCCACATCGCCGAAGGTCACAGCCGCGAACTTCACCGGCATGGGCGCCGATCATCCCGGCGGCATCATGGGTTTCATCGATGCGCAGTTCGACCGCACGGTGACATGGAGAGACGCCGCGTGGCTGGTCGAACAGTGGGATGGGCCCGTCGCGATCAAGGGCGTCATGACGGCGGCGGACGCGCGCGAATGCCTAGCCATTGGCGCAAAGGGCGTGTGGGTATCGAACCATGGCGGTCGCCAGCTTGATCGCGCGGCGGCGACCATTGATGCCCTGCCTGCGATCGTGGATGCGGTCGGCGGTCGCGCCAGCGTGATTTTCGATGGCGGCGTGCGCCGCGGCAACGACATCATGACCGCGCTCGCCCTCGGCGCCGAAGGGGTCGCTATCGGGCGCGCCTACCTGTTCGGGTTGGCGGCCGGCGGCGAAGCGGGCGTCACGCGGGCGATCGACATTCTCGGCACGGAGTTGCGCCGCGACATGGCGCTCCTCGGCGTGACGCATGTGGGCGAACTCTCGCCCGCGCACGTCACGCGGCCACCGCCCGCATAGAGAGCCCAGCCAACACCTCGGCAAACCAGCGCGCGGCGGTGAGGGTGGTGACATCGGCCACATCAAGACTCGGATCAAATTCGGTGAGATCGACGCTGCGCACCTTCGGATGCGCGCAGATCAGCCGGGTCGCGTCGAAGAATGCCTGCGGTGTGACGCCGCCCGGGCGAGCGCCAGGCGCGCCGGGGCAGTGGCCGCGATCGATCACGTCGATATCGAAATCCACGTGAATCGTGTCGCAGCGCACTGCCAACAGATCGAGCGCTGCGGCGGCAACGGACGCGAGCCCCCTCTCCTCGCACGCGCGCAACGGAACGACATGAATCCCGGCGGCCTTCGCCTTGTCGTGCATGCGCTTTGTATTGGCGAATGGCGCAAGGCCGATCTGGGCGATGTGGGCGCCGGGTAACCCGTCTTCGAGCAGCGCCTGCACCGGATTGCCGTTGTTCAACCCGCAGTCCGTGTCGCGCAGATCGAAATGCGCATCGAGGGTGAGCACACCGACGGCCCGGAGCGACGGATCGAGTGCATGCACGGCGGGTCTGGTCACCGCATTGTTGCCGCCAAGCAAGACCGCGAGGCGGCACGCGTCGATGAGCGACGCATAGCGCGCGACGATCGGCGCGAATGCACGTTCCGGATCGATCAGCTTCAGATCCAGATCTCCGGCGTCGAAGACGCGCAGGTCCGAAAGATCGGTCCCAGTTTCGAGATCATAGACGCTCATGCGCGCCAGCCCCGCGCGCACCGCCTTCGGTGCAAGGTCGCAGCGCCCCGGTGTCAACGACCGCTCTGCCAGCGGCGCGCCCAGCACGGCGACGGGCGCGGCGGGATCGTCGCACAGCAGATGGGCGATCGAGGTCCATGAGCGGCACTCGGAAGTCATGGCGTCTCCCCACTCTCACGACGGGTTGCATCGGGACGGGTTCATGCGGGCCCGAACCCGTCTATAGAGCCCTCATACACGGGATTGCCGCGCATGTGGGATACGCTCTGGATCGACGCTCACCTCGCCACAATGGCGGGCGCCGCGCCGTATGGCGCGATTCGCGACGCCGCGATCGCCGCGAAAGACGGACGCATCGCGTG
Source organism: Hyphomonadaceae bacterium (assembly GCA_031414315.1). Lineage (GTDB taxonomy): Bacteria > Pseudomonadota > Alphaproteobacteria > Caulobacterales > Aquidulcibacteraceae > VFBF01. The sequence goes on from JANNVF010000376.1 coordinate 4,471, forward strand.
GGTCGGCGCCCGTACGGACTTGCCCGGGGCGCCGCAGATGCTGGCGCAAGAGGTGCGCACGGCCGGCGGCGGCTGGGTCACGCCGGGGCTCATCGATTGCCACACACATCTCGTGTTCGGCGGCAATCGCGCGCGCGAGTTCGAACTGCGGCTGGAAGGTGCGAGTTATGAAGCGATCGCGCGGGCTGGCGGCGGCATCACCTCCACCGTGGCGGCGACGCGCGCGGCGACGCTGGATGACCTCACGGCGTCGGCTGCACGGCGCCTGGCGTCGCTGATGGCGGAGGGCGTCACGACGGTGGAGATCAAGAGCGGCTATGGCCTCGATCTCGATACCGAACTGAAGATGCTGACAGCGGCGACGGCGCTCGGCGCGCGCGGCGATGTGCGCGTGCGCCGCACA
>JANNVF010000377.1:0-4700 GCA_031414315.1 Hyphomonadaceae bacterium
TACCCGGTCAAGTTGAGTTTGCCGGCGTCGGCGACCCTCGGCCTCTTCGGCCCTGGTCTTTCCACCCCGGTCGCCGCCATCGCCCAGGCCCACCTCGGCGACATCCGCGTGTTCGAGTGGCGCGAGGAGACCCAAGGCGCGCTCCGCCGCAGCGTCACGCTCGCCAAGTTGGACAAGCGGGTAACGGTCTCCGCCATCGATCTTGAAACCTTCTCGGCCCCCGCCGAAGCGTTCGACGGGATCGTCTCGTTCGACGACTTCAGCCACGCCGACAACGCCGCGCGCCTCGCCCAGCAGATCACCCGGGCGCTGAAGCCCAAGGCCATGGCGGTGATCGAGACCTACTGCGGCGTGCCGGGCACAGACCTGGCCGCCGCTTTCGCGTCGGCTTTCTGCGAACCACAGATCCGGCCCGCCGCCGCCGTCGCCGCCCTGCTGGAAGACGCAGGCCTCCGCGTCGACGCCAGCGACGACATTACCGACGCCCACATCGAGGCCGCGAAGGCCGGGTTCCGTCGGCTGGCCGATGCGCTGAAGGAGGCAGGCGCGCTGTCCCCCGGCGCGGGCCGCGAACTGGCGTGGGAGACCGAAGCGTGGCGCGTGCGCGTACGCCTGCTGGCGTCGCGCCGGCTGGAGCGGCGCTGCTTCACGGTCACCCGGCGCTAGGCCGTCACGGCGCGAACACGAACGCGCCGTTTGCCTCGATCATCACGTCCGACGCGTCGCCCGCCTGCGGCCCGTTCCGCGTCGGCACGAGCGCGCGCCATTCCAGATCGCCCACCGCGATCCGCACCGTGTCGAGCGCGCCTTGCGGGCGCCTGTCGATGACGCGGGCGCGCGCGCCGGGCGTCAGCCGCAGCGCTTCAGCGCGGACGATGCCGCGCGCCGGTCCATCGGGGCGCGTGGTGGCGATGGCGCCGAAGGGCGTATGCAGCGCGCCGTCGGACACCAGGCCGTCGAACCGGTTGACGGGGCCGAGCGCGGCGGCCGCCTCCGGGGACGCGGGCGCGTTGTAGACATCGCGCGGAGCGCCGTCCTGCACGAGCCGGCCGTCCTTGAGGATCGCGATGCGGTCGGCCACGTACATCGCCTCGTCGGCGTCATGGGTGACGAAGATCGCGGTAGCGCCGATCGCTGCGATGGCGGCGAGCGTCGCATCGCGCAGTTCGGCGCGCAGCACTGGATCGAGGCCGGAGAACGGCTCGTCCAGCAGCACAGCGCGCGGGCGCGGCGCCAGTGCGCGGGCGAGCGCCACGCGCTGCTGTTCGCCGCCGGACAGCTCGTGCGGATACGCATCGGCGCGCGTTTCAAGCCCGACCCGCGCCAGCCATTGGCGCGCCTCCGAAAGTCGCGACGCCTTGTCGCCGTCGCGCAGACCGAACGCGACATTGGCGGCGGCGGTGAGGTGGGGAAACAGCGCGTAGTCCTGAAACACGAGCCCGATGCGGCGATGCTCCGGCGGCGTCATCGCGCCGGGCGCCGATACAATTTCGCCGCCGATCAGCACACGGCCTGCGTCCACCGGCTCCAGTCCGGCGACCAGCCGCAGCAGCGTGCTCTTGCCGGAGCCCGACGCGCCGAGCAGCGCGGTGACGCGACCGGCCGGCGCCGTCAGCGTGATGTCGTTGACGGCGTGCATGGCGTCGAACGTGCGGCGCACGTTCTCGACGCGGACATCGCAAGGATCGCTCATGGCCGATCCCCGGCGCGCGCCCGCGACAGACGTCGCGACAGCAGGATCACCGGTGCAAGCCCGGCAAGCGTGATCATCAACGCCGGCGCCGCCGCTTGGATCAGACGATCATCCGACGCGTAGGCGTTGGCGCGTACCGCCAGGGTTTCAAAATCGAACGGCCGCAGCACCAGCGTCGCCGGCAATTCCTTGAGGATGTCGACGAACACCACGAGCGCGCCAGCAAACACGCCGGGCGCGGCGATCGGGAGTTCGATCCGCAGTAGCCTGCGCGATGTGGAGGCGCCGAGCGTGCGGCTCGCTTCGGAGATGTGCCGGGTCACGCGCGTGAGGCTCGCCTCGATCGGCTGTGCGCCCGCCGCCGCGAAGCGCGAGGCGTACACCCACAGCAGCGCGGCGATCGACAGCGCGCCGCCAAGACCGCCAACCAACCCCGCGCTACGCGCCGCGCCGAACAGCGCAAGAGCGCCGAGCGCGGTCACCGCGCCGGGCGCCGCATAGCCGATCGACGCTGCGAACGCGCCGAGACGTCCTGTCCGATGACGCGCGGAAGCCGCGATCAGCACGGAGAGAACGAGTGTGAGGGCCGCGCCGCCGCCCGCGAGTGTCAGCGTGCGCGCCAGTGGTGCGGCGAGGTCCGCCAGTTCGGCAAGCGGCCGGAAACGCGCAAGATGGAGCAACCACGCGATCGGCAGCAGCGCGCCGAAGAACGCGAGGCTCGCGCAGAAGAGAGCGGCGACGCCGGCGGCCGCCGGGCCAAGGCGATACCGCGGTAGCGGACGCCAGCGCGCCGACGTGCCAGCGAAATCGCGTCGGCCTCGCGCGAAGCGCTCCACAGACAGCAGCGCGAGCGCGCCCAGCAGGAGGAACGAGGCAAGCTGCAACGCCAGTTGCGGTTCTCCGCGCGCGAACCACGCCTTGAACACGCCAGTCGTCACCGTCGTCGCGCCGAAGTACGCCGCCGCGCCGTACTCTGCGGCGATCTCCATGCACGCAAGTGCTGCGCCCGCAGCAACGCCCGGCCACGCAAGTGGCGCGGCCACGCGGACAAACGTCTCCCACGGCGTCGCGCCGAGCGCGCGCGCCGCTTCCAGCGCACACACCGACTGGCTCACGAACGCCGCCCGCGCGGAGAGGTAGATGTACGGGTAGAAGCCGAGCGCGTAGACAATTCCCGCGCCCCACACGCCGGAAAGAGGGATCGGTACGGGACCGCCCGGCCCGGTGATTGCGCCGTACGCGTACGACAGCACATACACCGGCGCCGCGAGCGGCAGCACCAGCAGCCATTCGAACACGGCGCGGCCAGGAAATTGGCACAACGTCACCAGCCACGCCGCCGCCGCGCCGAGGATGGTTGCAGCCGCGCCGGCGCAGATCACCAGCGTCACGGTTCCCGCGACGGAGGCCCACACGAGGTCACTGGCGCTCGCGTCCGGCGCAGGCGTGGTGAGGCCCGCCACCAACACCGCCACCGCTGGCGCCGCGCACACGATCGCAGCGACCGCGCCCGCGACGTGCGGCCACGACACGCCGAGGCGGCGGCGCAAGGATGATCCCTCGCTGCGCGCGTCGGCGGCAGGCGTGGTCAGCGCCATCCCGCCGCGTCAAACAGGCGCTGCGCTTCGGCCTGACGATCACCGAGGTCGGTGAAGGGCACGTTCTCTTCCTTGAACGTCCCGAGCGCGGCAAGCTGCGGCGGCAACGTGACGCCCTCGGCGACGGGAAACTCGTCGTTCAGTCGGGCGATGATGCCCTGTGCCTCTGCGCCGGCCAGGAAATCGAGCAGCTTCTTGGCATTCTCAGGATTCTGCGCATGTGCGGAAATGCCGGCGCCGGAGATGTTTACGTGCGCGCCGGCGCCCAGTTGATCAGGGAAGATCAGACCGACTTTTTCCGCCACTGCGCGATCGGCGGGATCCGGCGAGCCCGCCATCCGTTCCAGATAGTAGTGATTGACGATGGAAATCTTGCAGTCTCCCGCCGCCACCGCCTTGATCTGGTCGGTGTCAGAGCCTTGTGGCGCGCGCGCGAAATTGGCGACGACACCGCGCGCCCACGCGCCTGCCTTCGCGGGACCGTCGCGGATGATGCGCGCCGACATGAGCGACAGATTGTAGAGATTGGAGCTTGGCCGCACGCAGATCCTGCCGCGCTGCGCGGGCGTCGCCAGATCATCCATCGACGCGATCGTCGCGGGATCGATGGCGCCTTTCTGGTAGACGATCACGCGCGCGCGTTTTGCAAACGCGTGCCAGCGCCGCTCCGGATCGCGAAAGCGCGCGGGCACAGTGTCGAGGACCGGCGACGTCGCCGGTTGCAGCAGGTTAGCGTCGACGAGCCGGTCGAGGTTGCCTGCGTCGACGGTGATGATCACGTCGGCGCTGGTGTATTCGCCCTCCGCCTTAAGGCGCTCCAGCAGCTGGGCGCCCTCCGCTTCGATCACGCGCACATCGATGCCGGTCTTTTCCGTGAAGGCCCGGAAAACCGCCTTGTCCGAGTCGTAATGTCGCCCCGAATAAACGTTCACGATGCCAGCGGACGCAGCTGTGGTTTGATCGTTCGCGGAACGGTCGCAACCGGAGAGAGCGACGGCGAAGACAGTGAAGACGGACAGAAGGGAGGCGCGAGATGAGATCGGGAACACGATGCCTGCCGCCTTTTTTGCGAACCGTTCGCAATTCGTGTCATGGGCCATCCCGCCGCTTCGCTGTCAAGGCGGCGCGCGCCGTGATCAGCGTCGCGGGCTTGCTTGACGCATCCAAAAAGCGCCGCTTATGGTCCGCCCTCCCTCAACGGGCGCGTAGCTCAGCGGAAGAGCACTGCCTTCACACGGCAGGGGTCGCAGGTTCGAACCCTGCCGCGCCCACCATGTTTTCAAGCACTTAGCCTGTAAAACTTGGCGGAAAAGACCAAGAACAGGTGGGGAATGTGTAAAACGGTCATGGGTCCTTTTTGCGCAGCCGTTCTGCGGTTGCGAGCGCCGTCGCCTTCCCGGATACGTACC
>JANNVF010000378.1:0-14014 GCA_031414315.1 Hyphomonadaceae bacterium
CGCCGCCGCCAAGGCCGGCGCCTCAACGCCATTGGGCGCGCAGGCAGAAGCGCTCTACGCGCTCTATGCCGCCAACGGCGGCGCCGACAAGGACTTCTCCGGAATGATCGAGTTTCTGCGCGGGAAGGCGGCACGCTAGAGCGTGCGCGCCGCCTCCCGCGTTACTTCTCGTACTTGAAGCTGACCCGCAGCTTGGTGCGGAAGGACTCGATCTCGCCTTTGTCGGACATGGTGATGTCCTGGGCGATGACTTCCGCCACGCGGAGATCGCGCAATGAAGAGGCGGCCGTGGCGAGGGCTTCCTTTGCAGCGTCCTCCCAGCTCTTCGTGCTCGTGCCGATGATGTCGGTGACGCGATAGACGCTCATGGGGGCGGCTCCCTTTTATGGTGTTGATGCCCGGAGGAATTGGCGCTCCAAATTGCCCAAGCGTCAAGCCGATCAGCGTTCCCACGCAACGCTTTTCGCGCCGGCTTCATCGAAGTAGGGAATCCAGAAGTTGGATTGCGCGGCGGTCTGCTGCTCGCCTTTGTCGCGGCGCTCCAGCACCACGACGCGAACGTCAACGGAAACCAGATCGGGCGGCGTGCGCAGCGCGCCGGGAGATGTCTGATACAGCGCCCATGACTGATCGGGGGCGTAGAGTGAAAAGCGACCGGCCGAGAACTGCAGCAGGTCGCTGACCAGCACGAGCTTGCGACCTTGCGGCGCAGCGACGAAGTCCGGATCGGCTGCGGCGGCGTAAAGCCCTTCCACAATCGGTGAGCCGTCCGCGCTGCGTCCGCCGCGCGCGCTGGTCAGGGCGGTTTCAAGCGGGTCGTCGAAACGGGTGCGCTTCTGGCTCTCCAGTTTCTGCACGTTCTCCCAGAGCGGATTGGCGCTGGTGCGGTCGCCCGGCGTGCAGCCGTCGAACAGTTCGCGTGGCGCATTTTCCGCGTCCGGCCGGAGCGTGAGCAGCGTGAGCCGGCCCCAGCGCGGCAGTTTGCCGGCCTCCTGCTGCACAATGGTCTTCAGCCGCCGTTGGTGGCGCACGTCGAGCCGGTCTGTCGCGTCGACCAGGATCAGCGTGTGGGCGGCCGGTGGAGCGTCCTTCAGGCATAGCGTTTCGGCATCGTAGGACGGCGTGCGCATCAGCGCTGCGGACGCGCCGATCGCGCCGAGCACGACGAGTGTTCCCGCGATCAGCGCGAGGCCGAGCATGTCCTTCCTGCGCCGTCGCGCTGCGCCGCGGCGCAGGCCGCTCACGCGCCTCGTCCATCAGCGCCGGCGCCTTCGAGCCGGACCGACGTGTCCTGCAGCGCGCGGATGAGATCGCCGATCTCCTTGTTGGCCGATGCCTGCGCGACGCTGAACGCTGCCTTTGCATCGCTGAGCAAGACACCGGCGCGTTCCAGCACATCGGGCGGCGCCGCTGCGGGCGGTGGCGGCGTTAGGAAGGCGCGGGGCGGGGCGCCCTTGCGGGCGGCGGCGTTCTCGTGGCGGTAGAGCGTCACCAGCGCCAGATGCGTGGCGGATAGTCCGCGCAATTTCGCATCCAGGTCGACTACGCGGCCCACCGCCTCGTCGTAGTCCGACAGCATGCGCGACACCGAGATCTGCAACGCGTCGACCTTGGTGTTGATCTTCTCGATCACCGGATCGACGATGGCGTGCATCTCGCCGATCAGCTCGTCGAGCGCATCGCGGAATTCTTCCTCGGCATTCTGTGCGTGGCGTTCGAACTTGCCGTATTCCGGATAGGTTTCGCCGAATTTCGTCGCGCCCTCATAGAGCGACATCAGGAAGACGATGCCGCCCAGCATCAGCAGCGTGATCGACGGTCCGGACGCCAGCAGCGATGTCCACGACGTGGCGTCCGCGCCGCTGGCGGGCTCGGCGGCGTCGGCCCGCCACCACGCCATGAAGACGTTGAACCCGACCGCCACGACGACCGACAACAGCGCCGCGAGGTAGCCCAGCGTCTTTGGTATGGGCTTCGAGTGCGTCGTGTAGCGCACGCCGAAGAAGCCACCGAGAAACCCGACGGTGGCGTTCAGCGCGCTCATGATGATCGCCGTGACGTAGCCGTTGACGAGACCCGTATCGTTCGCCGTAGCGAAGATCGGCGCGCTCGCGATGGCCTCCACCGCCATCAGTGTCACCAGCAGTCCGGTGGAGAGCAGCGAGGAGTCCGGCAGCTTGGCGCCGAACACGCGGTCTTCGCGGCGGCGGAAGGTTTCGACATCGGCGCGTTCGGCAACGGCGCGGCCGCGCAACGCGGCCAGCGCGCCGCGATGGCGCGCCTCGATCTGCTGGAGCGGCAGCAGGGACTGGCTGGCGGTCAGCGCAAAGTCCGGCGCGGGGGCGCCGGCGCGGCGCCGCGCCTGTTCCAGCTGCGCCGCGATCAGCGCGCGCTCGGCCAGCAGCGGCGCGCACTCGGCGTCGATGGCGGCGGCGATCTCAAGCTCGGCGGCGGTCGGGCCATCTTCGTCGCTCTTCGGCCGACCGGATGCGCCGTCGGCGCGCGCGCGTTTGCGCAGCGCCAGCCGGCGTTCGATCGTGGCGGTCATCGCGCCTGAGATTGCAGCCGTCGCGCTCGCGACCATTGCACGTCCCCACCCATCCGCGCGCACTCAAGCAAACTCGCGCGCTTCCGCCAAGCGACGTTTTGGCGGCGCCATTCTTTCGCACGATGATCTAGAGAGGGCGTGGAGCCGCCCATGTCCGATCTCGACCTTCGCCGCCTGCTCGCCCTCGCCGAACGCGCCGCCGCGCGCGCGGGCGCTGCGTTGCTGGCGGAACGCGCCGCGTGGCGCGTCGTGGAGGCGGAGGAGGGGCGCGAGGTCAAGCTGCGCGCGGATCGTCACGCCGAAGCGCTGATCATCGAAACACTCCGCGCCGAGGCGCCGTATCGCCTTCTGTCGGAGGAAGTGGGTTGGGTCGCCGGCGGCGCCGGCGAGGACGCTGATCTGATGTGGGCGGTCGATCCGCTCGACGGCAGCGTGAACTACGCGCAGGGGTTTCCGCACTGGGCGGTATCGATCGCGCTGGTGCGCGGCGGGACACCGATCCTCGGCGTCGTCGACTGTCCCGCACTGGGGGAAGTTTACAGCGGCGCGCTGGGCCTGGGCGCCACGCTCAACGGTGCGCCGATCGCGGTGTCCAGCGTAAGCGAGGCGGCGCGGGGCATCCTGATGACCGGCATTCCGTCGCGCGCGGCGACCGACCCCGCGACGATGGCCGCATTTGCCGCGCGGATCGCGCGCTGGCGCAAGGTGCGGATGATCGGGTCGGCGGCGTGTGCGCTGGTATACGTGGGCGCGGGCCGCGCCGATGCGTATCACGAGACCGGCGGCATGCTGTGGGACGTGGCAGGTGGCTGCGCGGTCGTCGCGGCGGCGGGCGGGCGCGTCGATATCGACATGACCGCCCCGGACAAACCGCTCGATGTGCGGGTGACGAACGCGGTCGTCGCGCTCTGAATGCCTGAACCGCCCCGGAATTTCTTCCGGAGCGGTGCAGTCAGCGAAGCTAGGTCATCGCGGTCAGTGATTCAGGGCAAGGCCCAGGATCACGCCGGTCGCGATGCCGACCAGAAGGTATTCGCCGCGATCATCGCGGGTCCAGTACGCGCCACGCGGCGGCGCCGACAGGCGGTGCGCGCGATAGTCTACCGGGCGATAATTGTCGCGGTAGTACTGCGGCAGACGGTCGCCACGGCGCCAATCGCGATAGTCGACCCGGAAGTCCGACCGGTTGTAGTACGCGGCCGGCGGCGGACCGTAGTACCACTGGCGACCGACGTAATAGCCGTTGTGATGTTGGCGATTCCAACGCGCGTGACGGTAGTCCTGGCGACCATCGCGGCGGCCTTCCTTGTAGGCGCGACGTTCGTCGCGGCGATCGTCGCGGTTGTCGTAGTCGCGGTCGTAGCGATCATGCGGCCGCGCCGACGCTTCGGTCGCCGCGATCGGGCTCGCGAGGGCCAGCGCCGCGAGCGAAGCAATTAACATGCGTTTCATGACAGTACTCCTTCGGTTGTCCCTCAAGCACTCGCAGTAACTACGTCGGAGCCTGCGGATTGATCCCTGCGATGCTGGAGATTGACCGAAGCGGCCTGAACGCTGACTGAATGTTGCTGGGGCTCAACTTGAATGATTGTTCATCGCGGGTTCGCGGACCAAACGAACTGGCCCGCCCGGAAGGATTTCCGGACGGGCCAGCTCATTCAATGTCGTTGTCTGAGACGTAACTAGTGTCCCAGAGCCAGACCGAGGATCAGACCGGTCGCGATGCCCACGAGCAGGTATTCGCCTTGGTCATCCTCCACCCAGCGCGCGCCGCGCGGCGGTGCGTTCAGGCGGTGCGCGCGATAGTCTACCGGGCGATACTGGTCCTGGTAGTAGCGCGGAAGGCGATCGCCGCGACGCCAGTCACGATGGTCATACCGGATGTCGGGACGGTTGGCGTAAGCCTGCGAGGGCGGGCCGTAATACCATTGGCGACCGATGTAGTAGCCGTTGTGCTGGCGGCGATCGAAGCGCGCGTAGTGGCGTCCGTCGCGCTGGCCGTGCCGATAGGCCTGACGGTCGTCGCGGCGATCATCGCGGCGGTCATAGCGCCGATCGTCTCTGCGATCGTCGTCACGGTCATATGCGCGATCATCGTTCTGGTAGCGATCGTTGCTTTGATAGCGATCGTTGTGATCCGCCAACGCATTGCCTGCTGCAAGCGGCGCTGCGAAGGAGAGTGCTGCGAGTGATGCGATCAACAGGCGTTTCATGATGATGTTCCTTTGGCTTTTCGCCGACTTCGTGAAGTAACAACGCACGAATACGACGATCGATCCCCGTGCTGCAGGAGAACAATGCCAAAATCGGTCTGAACTCAGACTGAATATTATGTTGACTGAAGTGAACAGCTGTTCATCGCCACAAAACGCGGCGAATACTGCCCGCGATTACTTCAGGCGCGCGATCGCCTCAAGCCATACGGTTGCTGTGGCATCGGACGGCGCGCGCCAGTCGCCGCGCGGCGAGAGCGAGCCGCCGGCGGAGATCTTCGGACCGTTTGGCGAGGCGGAACGTTTGAACTGGCTGGTCTGGAAAAAGCGGCGGGCGAAAACGCCGAGCCATTTGATGATCTCGCCGCGCGAGAACGCCCGGTGATCCGCCGTCGGCAACCCATCAGGCCATGCGCCCGCAGTCGCGTCGCTCCACGCGCACTCGGCAAGGTAAGCGATCTTCGCCGGCGCAAAGCCCCAGCGCAGCGTGTAATACAAAAAGAAATCGTGCAGCGCGTACGGGCCGATCGCATCCTCGGTGCTCTGCATCGCGCCATCGGCGCCGGCGGGGACGAGCTCCGGCGAAATCTCGGTGTCGAGAATGGCAAGCAGGAGTTTCGACGCCTCCGCGCCGAACGCGCCGTGCTTTGCGTTCCAGCGGATGAGGTGCTGGATAAGCGTCTTCGGCGCGCCGGCGTTGACGTTGTAGTGGGACATGTGATCGCCCACGCCATAGGTGCACCAGCCCAGCGCAAGCTCCGAGAGATCGCCGGTGCCGAGCACGATGGCGCCGCGCTGGTTGGCGAGGCGGAAGAGATAATCGGTGCGCAGCCCTGCCTGCACGTTCTCGAACGTCACGTCGTGGACGGGCTCGCCCTTCGCGTAGGGGTGGCCCATGTCGGTCAGCAGCTGCATGGCCGCCGGCCTGATGTCGATCTCCTCGAACGTCGCGCCGAACGCTTTCGCCAGCGCCGTGGCGTTCTTCTTCGTGCCCGCGCTGGTGGCGAAGCCCGGCAGCGTGAACGCCAGGATGTTGGCGCGGGGCAGCTCCAGCGTGTCCATCGCGTTGGCCGCGACGATCAGCGCCTGCGTGGAGTCGAGCCCGCCGGAAACGCCGAGCACGATGCGCTTCGTCTTTGTCGCCTCCAGCCGCTGCGTGAGACCGCGGACCTGGATGTTGTAGGCCTCGTAGCAATCGCGATCGAGCCGCGCGGGATCGTCCGGGACGAAGGGATAGCGCGCGACAGTGCGGGCGAGTTTGAGTTTCTGCTTCGGGGGCTCGAATGCGAACGCAATGGTGCGGAACTTGGATGGCGCCAGCGCCTGCGCGTCGCGGAACGTCGACAGCCGCATGCGTTCCTGCCGCAGCATGTCGAGATCGATGTCGGCGCTGCAGAATTGCGCCGCGCGCGGGAAGCGGTCGGAGGCGGCGAGGCGTTCGCCCAGTTCGTGGATCGTCGCCTGGCCGTCCCACGCAAGATCGGTGGTCGATTCACCCGGCCCCTGCGCGGAGAACACATACGCCGCCGCCAGCCGGCTCGACTGCACCGCACACAGCTTGTCGCGATCCTCCGCTTTGCCGATCACGATGTCGGAGGCCGAGAGATTGACCAGCACCTTGCCGCCGGCCAGCGCGCCCGCGACGCTCGGCGGGTTCGGCGCCCAGAGATCCTCGCAGATCTCGATGTGCACGCAGAAGTCGCGGCAGCGGTTGGCCTGGAACAGCAGGTCGGTCCCGAACGGAGCGGACGTGGCGCCAATGCGGATGGTCTCGCCCACGACGCCCGCGCCGCTGGCGAAGTGCCGCTTCTCGTAGAACTCGCGGTAGTTCGGCAGGAATGTCTTCGGGACGACGCCCAGCACCTCGCCGTCCTTGATCGCCACCGCGCAGTTGAACAGCCGGTCGCCCCACCGCAGCGGCGCGCCGACGACGAGCAGGCATCCGAGGGAGGCGCTGCCCGCCGCCAGCGATTCAAGGGCGGATTCAACCCCGTCCAGCAGGGCGTCCTGAAACAGCAGGTCGTCGATGGCGTAGCCGGAGAGCCCCAGCTCCGGGAACACCGCCAGCACCGCGCCATCGGCGGCACAGGCCTTGGCCAGCGCCAGCGTCGCCTCGCCGTTCGCGGCCGGATCGGCCGGGTGCGAGCGCGGGGTCGCGGCGGCGACGCGGACGAAGTTGTGCGCGTACGGGGAGGTGGGGGCGGACATGGGTCGATATGTAAGCGTTGTTTGGCGTCGGGCGCGACCCGTACGGTAAACAGCGCGGAATTCCCGGCAGAATCTGGCAGGATCGGCCTGCCCATGAGCGGATTGTTCCCTTTTCTCCCGGTGTTCGTCGATCTGGCCGGTCGCGCGGCAGTCTTGCTGTCAGGCGGGCCGGAACTGGCCCCGATCGCGCGGCGACTGCTCGATGCCGGGGCGGGGGTCACCGCCGTTGGCCGGGAGATGTCGCCGGCGATGACCGAGCTCGCGCCCTCCATGCGGCTGCTGCGGCGGCACTGGCGGCCGCTAGACATGACCGGGGCGGCGCTGGTCGTGGCGGGCGCCAACGAGACCCGGCCCGCCCGGGCGCGGGCGGCGGCCAAGGCAGCGGGGGCAATCTTCACTATGCCCGGAGCGTCGGCGCGCTCGGAGGTGATCTTCGGCGCGGCGGCGACGTGGGGGCCGGTCGCGATTGGCGTCACGGCGTCCGGGCTGGCGCCAGGACTGGGGGAGGCGATGGCGCGTCGGCTCGAGGCGGCGGTGCCGCCGTCCTACGCCGGTTTCCTGGCGGCGGCGGCGCGATTGCGGGCCGTCATCGACCGCGACATCCCGGATCAGGAGAATCGTGACGCGTTCTGGCGCGCCGCCGCTGCGGAAGCGTTCGACGCACGCCCCGACGATGACGGCGGCTGGGACGCCTGGCTCAAGGCACGACTTTGTTCGCCATGAGAAAAAGTGTGGCGCCACCGCCACAATGTTCCGCCCGACGCCGTGCGCGCATTGTCCGCCCTCGACCACTTGGGGACTCGCCGCTACATCCACTTCAGCGTTGCGCCCAGATGGTGGTGTCGTTCGTCGGCGGTGCCGCAAACGATTAACCAGAAAACAATCGCCGTCGTTCGATACGCCACAGGAATGGTTTTTTCGGGGGTGCCAGGCGCCCCACGGGAGGGATTTGAATGTCTCGCAAGAAGTTTTGGCTTTTCTCGGCCGCCGCCGCCGCCGCCATCGTGTCGAACGGCCAGGCGCAGGCCCAGGACAACGGCGATGAGATCATCGTCACCGCGACCAAGCGCGAAACCCGTCTCCAGGACGTCGCCATCGCGGTCACGCCGGTCACCGCTGAACTGATCCAGAATTCGGGCATCAAGGATCTTCAGGATCTGACGTCCGTGGCGCCGGCTCTCCAGTTCAACGTGTCGGAAAATGAAACCTCCGCCACAGCCCGTCTGCGCGGCATCGGCACGCAGGGCTCGAACCCGGGTCTTGAATCAGCGGTCGGTATCTTCATCGACGGCGTCTACCGCGCCCGCAACGGCGTCGGCCTGAGCGATCTCGGCGAAGTCTCCCAGATCGAAGTGCTGCGCGGCCCGCAAGGCACGCTGTTCGGCCGCAACACCTCGGCCGGCCTGATCAACGTCCGCACCGCAAGCCCGGATCTCGAAGAGTTCGGCGCCGGCGCCTCGGCCACCTACGGCAACTACGGCGAAACCCGCGTCGACGGCCACGTCAACATCCCGCTCGTGGAGGAAAAGCTCGGCCTGCGTGTGTTCGCAGCGATGGATCAGCGCGACGGCTTCCTCGACATGAACAAGTTCGGCCCGAATCTGGCCCTTCCGGCCGGCCCGAACAACCGTGGCATCGGCGATTCCAACAATCGCGACATGCAGACGGTGCGCGCGCAACTCGGTTTCGCACCGACGTCGGATTTCGATGCGCGCGTGATCGTGGACTTCACGGAACGTGACGAACAGTGCTGCGCGGCCAAGATCTTCAACCCGTTCACCCTGAACGGGAACACGATCCTGTCGAACAACAACTCGTTCTCCACGACGCCGCCGATCCGCACCCAGGACCCGTTCCAGCAGGAGTCGGCGACCACGACGGCGGAACGCGCGCAAGTCGTCGCGGCGCTCGGCGGTTACGGTGTTGCGCCGCAAGGCGGCAGCGGCCTGCAGAACGTGCAGCAGGGCGGCGGCTACGTAGGCCAGCGCTTTGGCTTCGCGAACCGCTTTTACGACCAGCAGCTCGAAGACAAGGGCGTCTCGCTGGAAATGAACTGGGACGTCGGCGAAATCACGCTGTCGTCCATCAGCGCCTATCGTGACTGGCGCTACAACTTCGGCCAGGACGCGGACTTCTCGCAGGCCGATCTGTTCTATTCGACCAACGACGGTCTGTCGGGCTTCGGCTTCAAGATCTTCACGCAGGAACTGCGTGCGGCGTTTGATGTCGGTCCGGTCGATTCCATCGTTGGCGTGTTCTACTCCGACGAAGAGCTGGAGCGCGGCTCCAACACCTCGCTGGGCACGCAGGCGGGCGCCTACTTCGGCGCGCTGACGGCGGGAACGGGCATTGCCTCGACCGTGTTGCCGCTGGTCGGTTCGCTCGTTGCGAATGGCGGCGCCACGACCCGGGACCACTACGAGCAGTCCAGCAATTCCTACGCGGCCTACACGCACAACATCTGGGCCGTTGACGAGGTGACGGATCTGACGCTCGGCCTGCGCTTCACGCGGGAACAGAAGGATCTCGCCGCCAACTTCACGCAGCAGACCAATGGCTTCCCGCTGTTCGCGGCCGGCCTGACGACGTTTGGCACGGGTGTTGGCATGAACGCCGGCCAGCTGGCGACGCTGACCTCCTTCGCCAACTGCAACCCGGCGCTGCCCACGGCCGCGATCGGCGTGGTCCCGGCGGCGTCGTTGCAGGCCGTTCTGATCGGCGCGCGGGGTCTGTACTGCATCGGCGGCCTGCGTCCGGAACTGAGCCTCGTGCCGACGCGGACACAGACGTCCACGGAAGAAGAGTTCTCGGGCATCGTCTCGGTGCGCCACGAATTCTCCGACGCCATGAGCGGCTACGCTTCGGTGTCGCGCGGCTACAAGGGCGGCGGCTTCAACCTCGATCGCAACTTCGACTTCACGTTCCTGGGCGGCGCCTACAACACCGCCTTCGCCCCGGAGTTCGTGGATGCGTTCGAAGTCGGCCTGAAGAACCGCCTGTTCGACAACGCCCTGATCCTCAACCTCGCGGCGTTCTGGACCAAGTACGAGAACTTCCAGCTGAACACCTTCAACGGCGTCAGCTTCCAGGTCTCGTCGATTCCGGAAGTGACCTCGCAGGGTGTCGAAGTCGACGCCATCTGGAGCACGCCGGTTGACGGCCTGGATTTCCAGGGCGGCCTTGCCTACACGGAAGCGGAATACGGCAGTGACTCGGGCTGGGTGGCGAACTCCGCAAACCCGCTCAACCCCACCGCGCGTCCGGTCAACTTCCGTCTCCCCGGATCGCGTCTCACCAATGCGCCGCTGTGGACCGTGACGGGCGCCTTCACCTACGAGAAGCCGTTCTTCAACACCGGCCTGACCAGCGTAGCCTACCTCGACTTCCGGTATGTCTCGTCGCAGACGACGGGCGCCAACCTGGAGCCGACGAAGATCCAGCCGGAATACACCACGTTCAACGGTCGCTTCGCCCTGAAGACGCCCGGCGAGCATTGGTCGCTGGAACTGTGGGGCCGCAACCTGACGGACAAGGAAGTCCAGCAGATCGCGTTCGACGTGCCGCTGCAACAGAACGCCCGCGGCGCGTTCCTCGGCGATCCGCGCACCTACGGCGTGACGCTGCGCTTCGACTACTGATCCCGACGGATCAAAGGTTCGGGGATCGAACCAACGAAGAGCGTCCCGGTCGCAAGACCGGGGCGCTTTTCGTTGCGGATTAGGAGGATTGCGACCCGCGCATTCCGCTACCTTCGCACCGCCGGATTCAGCCGGCCTGTTGTTTGATTTCTTCTTGCACACCAGCTCTTCCGCACCTGCCGGCTGAAGCCGGCGCTCCGGGGATTGGCGCCAGATTTCGGTATCGAATCCGGCTGGGTCTCAGAGTGGGTCACACTCCGTCGCCAAGTTGCACGAAGGAGTTTGAAATGCGTTGCGTCATGGGACCCGCACAGTGGAGCGAATTGCTGGATGCGTACGAGCGCGGCGCCACGGCGGCGGACCTCGCGCGCCAGTGGGGCGTCTCGATCTCGGCGATCTATCGCCATGCCAGACTGGCAGGGCGCGAGAAGAGCGTGCGCCCGCGTCCGGTCGTGGAGACCTTTGTGCCGGAACCTGCGGAGGGCGGCGTGCAGCTCGACGCGCTGGCTGCGGAGGAAGGCGGCAGCGATCTCATCGCCGATGTCTATGCCGGCGAGCTGCACGAGCCTGGCTTTCTGGCGCGGATGGCTGTCAGCGCGTCGGGACAGGCGCTGCGCGCCTATGCGTACGATGAGGCGCGCACGCTGGCGCGGCTGGCTGAGCAGTACACGCGGCTGTCCGATCGCGGAAAGCAGCACACCAACCTGCACACGGTGCTGCGCGCGATGTTCAACAAGTCATTCGCCGACGAGCTCTTCAAGCGCGAGGAAGGCGAGCGCAATCTCGTGAAGGACCTCTACTGGGAGATGATCCAGGACGTCGAAGAGCGGGTGGCGCGGAAGGCGAAGGCGGAGGCCGACCGACTGGCCGCCGCGACCGTCAACGCCACTTCAGGCCAGCCGACGCCAGCTGACGCTAGCTGATGCATGTTCACGGCGCCGAAATCGCGGGTGCACAACAGGCGTCAACGGGCAAACGCCTCGCTCAGCGTCGACGCGGTGGCGGGCCGTCGTCACCGCCGGCGCCCGCGCCCGGCGGCCCGCGTTGCGGTTCCGGCACACGCTCCACCATTTCCTGGCGGCGCACGACGCCGTCCTTGTCGGCGTCATACTTGTCGAACTTCGCGAGGATCGCGGCGCTGAATTCCGGCGGCGTGATCTCGTTGTTCACGTTGGTGTCGAACGCCAGCCGGTACGGGCCGATGTTGGGGCCGCCCAGGACTCGCGCCGCCCAGGTCTCGAACTTGATCGGCGTGAGGGTGGCGGCGCCCTCGGCGGCGCGGCTCCATTCAGCCTGTGCGCCGGCCTCCGCTTCGGCGCGGGTGGTGGCGTAGTCCTTGTCGGCGTCGAACTGCACCAGCAGCAGCGCCGCGCCCGAGAGGAACGTCGAGGCCCGGTAGGCCGCGCCGGTACGGTCGCTGGCCGGCAGCGGTCCGCCGCGTCCCGGCCCGCTCGCGCACGCCGCGAGCGCGGCGATGGCGACAAGAGCCCCGATGGGGGCGGCAAACGATCGGCTCATGGGCAAGTCTCCAGAAGGGGGCTGCGCAGGATCGAGGCGCCGTATTGCAGCATCGTGTCGCCTCTCGTCGCATGGACAACCCACGCAAGCCCCAGCAATAGAACTTGGGCATATCCCCGACCTAGAGGGCAAAGACATGGCAGACGACCTTATCGTCGTATTTGGCGGGTCGGGTTTCATTGGCCGCCATGTGGTCAAGGCGCTCGCGAAGCGCGGGTTCCGGGTGCGTGTCCCCATGCGCCGGCCCCATCTCGGCCAGGACCTGCGGGTGTTCGGCGACGTGGGCCAGATCCATCTGATGCAGGCCAACGTCCGCTTTCCGGAGTCCATCGCGCGCGCTCTGGAGGGGGCCGACGGCGTCGTGAACCTCGTCGGCGTGCTGCACGAGCAGGGCAAGCAATCCTTCCAGGCGCTGCATGTGGCCGCCACGGCCGCGATCGCCGACGCCACGAGGACCGCCGGCATCACGCGGGTGGTGCAGGTGTCGTCCATAGGCGCCGATCCACGCGGCAAGGCGCTCTACGCGCGCACGAAGGGTGAAGCCGAAGCGGCGCTGCGCCAGCGCGTGCCAAGCGCCACCATCCTGCGCCCGTCCATCGTGTTCGGCGCGGAAGACAACTTCTTCAACCGCTTTGCGGAGATGGCGAAGTACGCACCGCTGCTGCCGTTGATCGGCGGCGGCAAGACCAAATTCCAGCCGCTGCATGTGCAGGATCTGGCCGAGTCCGTCGTCGCAGCGCTCACACGCGCCGATGCCAGCGGCCGCACCTACGAACTCGGCGGCCCGCGGGTTTACACTTTCCGCGAGTTGCTCGACTTCATCCTGAAGACGATCGATCGCAAGCGCGGTTACGCGCCGCTGCCGTTCTTCCTCGCCCAGCCGCTGGGCGGGCTGATGGCGTTCGGCGCCAAGCTCGTGCCGATCATGGCGCCGCCGCTCACCGGCGATCAGGTCGAGATGCTGAAGCGCGACAACATCGTCGGCGTCTCGGGTGAGAAGGGCATCGGCACGATCGCCGATCTCGGCGTCGCGCCGCTGGAGACGATCGAGTCGATCGTGCCCACGTACCTCTGGCGCTTCCGCCCTTACGGCCAGTTCCAGACCAAGCAGGCGATCTAGGCTTCGACTGCGCGGATGTGCCCGTTGGCGCCGCGCAGCCGCTCCGCCAGGTCGCGCGCGAGGTTGGCGAAGATCGCCAGCAGCACATCGGGGCGGGACGCTGTCTCGGCCCGCAACTCATCGACCGCAAAGCCGTAGCAGACGACGTGCCCGTCGGCGACGACGTCCGCCGAACGCGGACCGCCATCGAGCAACGCCATCTCGCCGATCGTCGATCCGGCGCCGATCGAGGCGATCCGCACCGATCGCGCGTCGCCTTCGCCCGGCACCCCGAGGCGCACGCTCGCGCTGCCCTGCACCATGACGAAGAACAGCCGCCCGGCCTCGCCTTCGCGCAGGATGTACTGGCCCGCCTCGAACGAGAACGGCCGCGCGATCCCTTCAAGAAACTTGAGATCGGCGGGCAGGAGGCCGCGAAAGATGTCGAGGCCGGCGAGCGAGAAATCCACACGCGCCCGGACCGCAGGCTCCGTCGCCACGATGACGTTTTCGCACTGCTCCAGCGCTTCGTCGCGATCACTGAATACGGCCTGCACCGCGCCCGGCGGTCGCGCCGCCAGCACGCTTTCGAACCTGGGGCCGATCTGCGCGGGATTGGGATGCACAAAGATGAGCTCGGCGCCGTGCGCCTCGACGTCGTCGTGCAGCGCGATGAGCAAATCGCGCGCCGCGTCGTCGGCGCCGTGCACACCGCGCCGAGCTCAACGTTGTGGAACCCAAACCCCCCCCGATCGGGCCCCGGGTCGGAACCGTGCTGGCGGCGCGACCG
>JANNVF010000379.1:0-1950 GCA_031414315.1 Hyphomonadaceae bacterium
GCGGGGGGGCGGCGAGACCACGACCGGGCGCGAGGGCGGCGGGGCGTTGCGGGGCGTCCGCCAGCAAGGCGCCGCGCACCACAGGTGCCGCCGCAGCCTCAGGCGCCGACAACGGCGCTACACTCGCAAAGACGCAAGGCGCATCCTGGTCAGAGGATTTTTCTTGGCTCCTGTCGTCTTGAGCGGGATCGACGATGCCGCCCGTGGCGAGATCGAGTCGCGCGCTATGCCCGGAGCACAACGTAACGGTGACGACGTCCGCGCGCGTTCGCGCAACCGCGAACATGCAGCCGGTCGGTACCAAAGCATGAGCAAGTACGCCAAACAGCGCGAACGCGGCGAAGATGCGACCCGGTCCAGACCGGTGATGCAGACCCCCCAACACATCCCCTCGATATGCGCGCGATCATCAATTTCCGAATGTGGTCCAGTGTCGCGCGGTTTCGTCCAGAAGGCGACCATTGGCGATCATTCGTCGCCGTGCGGCGAAGGATGATCGACCTGCCCATTGGAGGACTGCCATCGCGACCAAGAGAGCAGAATGAGGATCTGCCGGACGGAATGTGCGATCCAGTTCACAAAAATGCCCTGGTGGTTGAGGCAGGTCAAAATCGCCAATCACGCGAGTCCGAATGCACCATCCGCTCACGGAACTGGCTGGCCCGGCGATCCCGGGAAGATGACTGACCTGATGTACAGCGGTAATCAAATTGTGTTGCTTGCTGTTCTCTGCATAGTATTCGAGACGAGCAAGAACAGGCGCTAACGCTTGCAGATGGAGGGGCCTATGCAGCAATCGTGGAGGCGACACTCGGCCGACGAGATCGTTGCAAAGCTGGCTATCGCGATCGATCTCGAAGCGCGGGGCGCGTCTGTCAGCCAGGCTGCGCAGGAAATCGGTATTGCGCGCGTCACCTACTATCGTTGGCGTATGAAATTTGCCGGCATGAGCAGCCATCAGGTTCACTATATCCGCGAGCTTGAATACGAAAACGCGCGGCTGCGTAAGGCGATTCAAGATATCGAGAGTACGGATGCCAACATCGAAGATCACGCTCGTGTGGATCTCGCTCGGTGATGGTTCGCGCGGGTGGCGGACCTTTTTCGACCCGAGCTGCGGTCTGATTTTGGTCCTCTGACGGGTCGCGCCGCGCGCCGCAGCGCCGGAATTTCCCTTCAATCACGGGCCAGAAGCCATCTGGTGGCGCGGCAAGTGTGACGTGTGTTATTCGCGCAGGCGATCCAGCGATACTTTGGCTGGCTCATTTCATGTTCGCCCCTTCCAGCGCGACGACTCCCGCGCCAGACGAAATGAATTCCCAACCCGCAGAATAATTCGACGAATGAGGAAAGTGGATCGAGGGCGGCGGCGCGACCGTTGCCCGGCGGCGTCGACGTCGGCGCCAGCCGGGTGATGCGAGCCTAGACAGCTCGTCGTAGTGGAATTGGGGAAAATCATGGTCAAGTTCATCCGTACGGACCTGGACTTCATCCTGCAGCAAATCTTGTACGCAGAGGCCCATGCGGGTGGCGCTGACTTGCGGTCGCTGTTCCCCAATCCGGAAGTCCCGTTCGGGCTTCGGACGGTTGACGGGAGCTTCAACCACCTCGTCCCCGGCCAGTCCCAATTCGGCGCCGCCGACAACCCGTTTCCGCGACTGCTTCAACCGAGCTTCCGACCCGCAGAAGCGGGCACGACTTACAACTCTCCCGGCTTTGTTCAGGACTCCCAGCCTCGTACGATCTCGAACCTGATCGTCGACCAGACGCCGAACAACCCCGCTGCGGTGATTGCCAACGGCGGCGCGCCGAGCGTCGTCAGCCCCGGGCTCGACGGCGTTTTCGGCACAGCCGACGACCGCGAAGTCTTCATGATCCCAAACGTCTCGCCAGACGAGGGGCTCTCGGCGTCCTTCAACTCCTGGATGACGTTTTTCGGTCAGTTCTTCG
>JANNVF010000380.1:0-2423 GCA_031414315.1 Hyphomonadaceae bacterium
ACCGATTCACAGGCGACCAACGCCGAAGCCACCGCGCAGGCGCTGGCGGTCTATCCGAAAGTCTACTGGATCGCCGGCGGCAAGGCCAAGGAAGGCGGCATCGACGCGCTGGCGCCGTTCTTCCCGCGCATCGCCAAGGCCTATCTCATCGGCGAGGCCGCGCCGATCTTCGGCGTCGCGCTCAACGGCTACGCGCCGTCCACGCAATGCGGCACGATGGACAAGGCGGTGGCGCAGGCGTTCAAGGACGCCCGCGCCGCGCGGGACGCCGACGCGGTGGTGCTGCTCTCGCCGGCGTGCGCATCGTTCGACCAGTTCAAGGATTTCGAGGAGCGCGGGGCGCACTTCAAGTCGCTGGTCACCGCGCTGGGCGATGTGATGCGGGAGCGGGCGAGCGCATGACCCGCGTCAGCGACCTGTTGCGCGGCCATGAGCGTGTGCTGCTCGCCTGCGGCGGCCTGTTGCTCGTGTTCGGATTTCTCTACGCGCTGACCGCGAGCCCAACGGCGGCGGCGCGCATGGGCTACGACAGCACGTTCATGTTCGCGCTGCGGCAGGGCGCGTTTGCGCTGGCGGCGGCGGCGGTGTGCATAAGCGTGTGCTGGTTGCCGGAGACCACCGTGCGACGCACCGGTGTGCTGATGCTGCTCGGCGCGCTCGCGCTGCTCGCGCTGGTGTTGCTGGTCGGGCACGAAGCCAAGGGCGCGCAACGCTGGCTGCGGGTGGCGGGGCTGACGCTGCAGCCGTCCGAGTTCGCCAAGCCCGCGCTGGTGATCGCAATGGCGTGGATGCTCGCCTCCGGTATCATTCAGCGCGGGTTCCCCGGCGTGGCCATGGCGATCACGTTGTACGGAGTCACCGCCGCGTTGCTCGTCCTGCAACCGGACTACGGACAGACCGCGCTGCTGCTGCTCGTGCTCGCCGCGATGCTCTATCTGAGCGGCGCGTCGTGGCGGCTGTTTGCCGGCGGTGGCGCGCTTGCCGTCGCCGGCGCGTTCATAGTCTACAGGTTTGTGCCGTACGTGCATGCGCGCATCGACGACTTTCTCGACCCCGAAAAGCAGTCCTTCCAGTTGAGCCGCGCGCTCGACGCCATCGCGTCGGGCGGCGTGTTCGGACGCGGCCCGGGCGAGGGGAGCGTGAAAACGTCGCTGCCGGATGCACACGCGGACTTCGTGTTCGCCGCCGCCGCCGAAGAGTTCGGCTGGATGGCGTCGATCGGATTCATAGCGATCTACGTGCTGATCGCGTGGTACGGATTGCGCCGCGCCGCACGACTGGTCGATCCCTTCGCGCAGCTGGCGGCGTCCGGTCTCATCATCCTGTTTTGCGCGCAGGCGGCGATTCACATCGCGGTGAACGTCTCCATCAGCCCCGCGAAGGGCATGACGTTGCCACTGGTTTCGTACGGCGGATCATCGCTGATCGGGTCGGCGCTGACACTTGGTCTGGCGCTCGCGTTGCTGCGGGATCGTCCGGGTGCGTTCCTGCACAACAAGGCGCGGCCCGCGAGAGAATTGGCATGAGCAGCACGGTTCTCGTCGCGGCCGGCGGCACCGGCGGCCACCTGTTTCCCGCCGCCGCGTTCGCGGGCGAAATGCGCACGCGCGGCTGGCGCGTGGTGCTGATGACCGATGAACGCGGGCGTCGTTACGCGGAGGGTTTTCCCGCCGACGCTATCGAAGACGTGCCCGCCGCGACCATCCAGGGCGCCAACCCGATCAAGGCCGCGACCGCCGCGCTGAAGATCGTGCACGGCATCCTCGCGGCGCGCAAAAGCCTTAAGGTAATCGACCCGGCCATCGTGGCAGGTTTCGGCGGCTATCCGTCGCTGCCGGCGCTGGAAGCGGCGCACGCGCAGAAGCGGCCGATCCTCATCCACGAACAGAACGCCGTGCTCGGCCGCGTCAATCGCACGTACGCGACGCGCGCGGCGGCGGTGGCGTGCGGGTTTGAGCGGCTGGACCGGTTGCCCGCCGCAGCCACAGGCAAAAAGCACGTCGTCGGCAATCCCGTGCGCCCCGCAATCCTTGAAGCGCGCGATTCCGCGTATCCGTCCGCGCCCCCCGGGGCGCCGCTGCGCGTGCTGGTCACCGGCGGCAGCCAGGGCGCGCGTCTGTTCGGCGAGGTGACGCCGGAAGCGGTCGCGCTGCTGCCGGAAGACATGCGCGTGCGGCTGGAGATCACGCAGCAGGCGCGCGAGGAGCAGGTCGTCGCGGTGCGCGCGCGCTACAGCGCTTTGGGCGTGAAGGCCGACATCCAGCCGTTCTTCAAGGACATGGGCGCGCGGTTGGCGAACACGCATCTGGTCATCGCCCGCGCCGGCGCCTCCACGGTAACGGAGCTGCAGGCGGCGGGCCGCCCGTCGATCCTCATCCCGCTCGCCATCGCCGCCGACGATCACCAGACGGCAAACGCGCAGG
>JANNVF010000381.1:0-6062 GCA_031414315.1 Hyphomonadaceae bacterium
GCTGCTGCACGGCGATGGCGTTCTGGAGGTCCATGCCGGTCACGTTCGTCGCGCGCGAACGATAGAGCGCGGTCAGCGTCTCCAGTTCTTCATCGAGGACAGGCGTTCCCCGCACCGCTTCGCGATCCTCCAGATCCTTGCGCGTGTTGGTCATCAGGATGGCCAGGAACGCTGTCGCGAGCGCGCCCCCCTCGATGGGCGGGCGCGCTTCCAAGACGAGATGGCCAAGGCTTTCGCAGAGCTTGCCGGCATCGCGCGCGGCGTCGGCGCATTCGGGATCGATGTCGCCGTCGTCCCACGTCTTCGTCCACAGCGCGATGCGCAGTTTCTTCGGCGCCGATTGAAGATGTTTGAGATAGCCGCCCGTGGGCGGGGGCGTCGCGTCGTAGCGGGCGCCGGTCTCGATGCCACAGGTGGCGTCCATCAGGGCTGCGCTGTCGCGCACGCTGCGCGAGACGCAATGCACCACGCTCATGCCGTTCCAGCTTTCGGTGCGCGCGGGGCCCATGGGGATGCGGCCGCGCGACGGCTTCATGCCGAACAGGCCGCAGCACGACGCGGGCGTGCGGATCGAGCCGCCGCCGTCGCTGGCCTGCGCGAGCGGGATGACGCCGCTGGCGACCACCGCCGCCGCGCCGCCGGAGGAGCCGCCGGCGATACGCTCGGCGTTCCACGGATTGCGCGTCTGGCCCTGCACCTTGTTCTCGGTGGTGGAGGTGAGGCCGAGTTCGGGCGACGTGGTGGAGCCGAAGATGACGAGGCCCGCCTTGCGGTAGCGCTCGGTCAGCACGCTGTCGGTGGGCGCAACGAACCCGTTCCAGGCGCGGCTGCCCGCGCCCAGCGGCGCGCCCTTCACCATGACGCCGAGGTCCTTGGTCGTGAACGGCACGCCGTGGAACGGACCGGCGGGCAGGCCGGCGTCGATCTGTGCCTGCGCCAGCGGCTCGAACCGGTGCGCCAGCGCATTGATCGCGGGATTGACCCGGTCGAGGCGTGTCAGCGCGGTTTCGAGAAGTTCACCGGGCGTGACCTCCCGTTTGGCGATGAGCGCCGCCAGGCCGAGTGCGTCGTGGGCCTCGTAGTCCGCCTGCATCATCGCCTTCGCCATCGAGTGTCTCCCTTTTCGGGAAGGCTAGGCGTCGGCGGGTTGTCCTGTCGAGGCGGCTTTGTACAGTTTTTGTCCTGTTTCAGCGGCGCATTTGCACATCCCGAATTTCGACGTACAAATTTTGCGCTCCAAAACGAAAAACGCCCGGCGCGGGCCGGGCGTCCTGTCGGATTGAGTGGGGCGTTGCGCCCTTGCTACTTGATCTTGCCTTCGACGAATTCGACGTGCTTGCGCACGACCGGATCATATTTGTTGAACTTCAGCTTCTCGGTCTTCGTGCGCGGGTTCTTTTTCGCAACGTAGAAGAAGCCCGTCCCGGCGGACGAGTTCAGGCGGATCTTGATGGTGGTCGGCTTGGCCATGGGGGCGCCTCAAAACGAAGGCGCGGAACATACTGGCGGCCCGGCCCCTGTCAAGCGGCGCTAGATCAGCTGGCGGCGCAGGCGGTCCAGCGCGATGGGGACAAGCGCGAAGCCGACGCCCGCGCCATCGGCCAGGAAATCGGCCCACGAGGCGTCGCGATGGATGAACGGCAGCTTCTGTAGCGCCTCGATAGCGAGCCCGAACACGAGGAGACCCAGTCCGATCCAGCGCAGCCGCAGCTGCGGGTAGGCCACCGCGCCCATGACCGCCAAGGCGTAGAACGCTGTGAAGTGCAGCCCCTTGTCCCAGAACCCCCGGGATAGACCGTCGGTGTCGGCCAGCGTGGACCAGAAGACCACGAGGCTCGCCACCCAGAAGCCGCTCTGGACGACGGTGGCGACCTGGCTGCGCAGGGCGGTGGGAAACAATCGGTGTGGGCTCATGTCGCGCCTATAGCCGGTCCATTCTGTGGCCCGCGCGGGTCCAGCGCAGGAAGGGTGGTCCCTCCGGCGTTTCCGCCGCGAGGCGGGTCTCCACCTCTCCCAGCACGAACCGCGTCACGCTGGGCAGATCAAGCGCCAAGGCCTCGGGGAAGCTGAACCAGCGCGTGTGCATGAGCTCTCCGCCTGAGACATGGGCACGATCGTCCAGAAGGACAGCGTCCGCCTGCGCAAGAAAGAAGCGCGCGTCGAACCGGCGCGGCCGGTAGGGCGGCGTGATCGCCCGACAGACGAATTCCAGCTTGTCGAGTTCGGGGGCTGCGTCGCACGCGACGAACTCTTCCCAGCCCGGCGGCGGCTTGCCGGCGGCGGCTCCGGCGCGCCCGACGACGAGCCCGGTTTCCTCGAAGGTTTCCCGCACTGCGGCCAGGGCATAGGCGCGCGGGACGCGACGGCAGCGCTCCAGGCGCAGCTTGGCGTCCACCTCCGGACGCAGCTCCGTGGCTGCGGGAGCGACGGCATCGGAACGGTCCACGGCTCCCCCGGGAAACACCCATTTGTCGGGCATGAACACGTGGCCCTTGGCGCGCTGGCCCATGAGCACGGTCCATGCGCCGCGCGCCTTGCGGATCAGGATGAGGGTGGCGGCGTCCTTGGGCATGGGCGCCTTGGCGGGACGGCTGGGATCGGCCTTGTCGAAGGGGGCGTCATCGCGGTCGGGCTGGGTCATGGGGCGATCCTAAATGCTTGCTACAGCCGGCGCAGCACCCGCGCGTAAAATCCGTCCATCCCCCCGTCCTCCGCGCGGGTGGCGGGCGTCGTGCGCAGGGCAGCGTCAGTGGCGGCGATCCGCTCCGGCCAGCCGGCGAGCGAAGCTTCCACCAGACCCTCCCCCTCCTCGGGCTCCAAAGAGCAGACGGCGTAAAGAATACGTCCGCCAGGCTTCGTCAGCGCGATGGCCCGTTCGAGCAGGGTGGTCTGCAGGACGGTGAGCGCGGAGATGTCGGTCGGTCGGCGGTGCCAGGCCACGTCGGGGTGACGGCGCAGCGTGCCGGTGGCGGTGCACGGGGCGTCGAGCATCACGATGTCGAACCGCTCGGAGCTCTCCCACTCCCGCGCATCCGCGGCGATCAATGTGGCGGAGAGTTGCGTGCGGGCGAGATTATCCGCGACCCGTTCTATCCGCGTCGCCGATACGTCGAGCGCGGTAACGG
The DNA here is from genome assembly GCA_031414315.1 of Hyphomonadaceae bacterium. GTDB lineage: Bacteria > Pseudomonadota > Alphaproteobacteria > Caulobacterales > Aquidulcibacteraceae > VFBF01. The sequence goes on from JANNVF010000381.1 coordinate 3,126, forward strand.
TCGCGCCCGCCGCCGCGAGTTGCAGCGTCTTGCCGCCGGGCGCCGCACACATATCCAGCGCAGTGAGCCCGGCGATATCTCCCAGCAGCGCCACAGGCGCGGCGGCCGCAGCATCCTGCACCCACCATGCGCCTTCGTCGAACCCCGGTAGCGCCGTGACATCCCCGCCGTCTTCCAGACGCACCGTACGGCCGTCGATGACCCGGCCGCCGAGTGTTTCCGCCCACATCGCGACGTCGGCCTTAGGCGTCAGGTCCAGCGGCGCCTCCGCGCGTAGCGCGAGCGCAATGGCGTTGGCAGCATCCGCGCCGTAGGTCGCGCACCAGCGTGCGAACAACCAGTCCGGCAGGTCGGTGCCCGGCGGTTGCGCCGCGAAGTGCGTTGCTCCGTCCACGGCAACCTTGCGCAGCACGGCGTTGATCAGCTTGGCGAACGGCGTGGTTGTGCGCGCGGACTGCGCCACACTCACCGACTCCGACACCACCGCGTGCGGTGGAGAGCCCATGACCAGCAGCTGCGCGGCGCCGGTGCGCAGGATGGCGCGCGCAAGGGCAGCGGAGTCCGCGAGCGGCCTTTGCAGATAAAGCGCCAGCACCGCGTCGATGCCGCCGAGACGTCGCAGCGTGGCGCTGGCGATGGCGCGCGCAAACGCGCGATCACGGCCCTCCAGCGCGCCGAAGCTTCGCGTGTTGGTCAGCGCATCATCGAGCGTGCGTCCGTGATCGAGGACTTCGGCGACCAGTACGGCCGCCGCGCGTCGCGCCGAGGGTTGAATCATCCCCATGGTCCGCGCGCGCGCTCGCCCCAGGGTCCGGACGGCGCGCCGGGAGTCATGGCGATCGGCGTATGCGCGACGGCATCGGGAATGCCCCCCGCCATGGCGTAGAGCTTGGCTACGCGATTGCGCGTGACGGGGTGTGTGGAAAACAGGTTATCGGCTCCCTTGCCGGCGAGCGGGTTGATGATGAACAGGTGCGCTGTGGCGGGGTTCCGCTCGGCGCCGACATTAATGGCGCTGCGCGCGCGCTGCTCAATTTTCTCCAGCGCTCGCGCGAGTGCGCGCGGGTCCCCGCAGATTGTGGCGCCGATGCGATCGGCTTCGTATTCGCGCGAGCGGCTGATCGCCATCTGCACCACAGACGCCGCGAACGGCGCGACCAGCATGACGAGAATTCCGGCGATCGGGTTGGACTGGCCGTTCTCGTCGCGGGGCGACAGGAAGAACGCGAAACTGGCGAGCATCGCCACTGCGCCGGCGATGGTGGCGGTGACCGTCATGGTCAGGGTGTCGCGGCTTTTCACGTGCGCGAGTTCGTGCGCCATGACGCCGCGAATCTCCGATCGGTCCAGCATGCGCAGCAGGCCCGTTGTTGCGGCTACGGCTGCGTGCGCGGGGTCGCGGCCGGTGGCGAAGGCGTTGGGCTGATCGGACTCGATGAGCAACACACGGGGTGGCGGAAGCCCTGCACGCTCCGCCAGCGCCAGCGTGTCGTTGACGAAGGCTCGCACGAGCGGTGATGGATGATCGGCGTCCACGGGCTGGGCGCGATAGTGGGCAAGCACAAGTTTGTCGGCGTTCCAGTAGGCAAACGCGTTCATCGCGACCGCGACGCCCAGCGCAATCGCCATCCCTGTGGCGCCGCCCACAAGATAGCCGACGCCAACAAACAGCGCGGTCAACGCAGCGAGCAGCATGAATGTCTTGGCGTGGTTCATTCGGGTTCCGTGGTGGTGTGCGACGGCTTATATAGGCATTGCGCTGCAGCGACAGGGCTGCGGGTTTCGGATGGAGATGACGTGTCGCCGGAAGATGATCCGCCCCTCGGTGATGAGCCCCCGCCCGGCGCCGCTCCTGGAAAAGTGTTGACGGCCGCAGCCCGGCGCGCGCTGGAAGAAGCCGCGATACGCCGGCGCGAGGCGCCCGCAAGGGAAAGCGCGCCCGAGACCGGCGGGCCGTGCGGCGAAGAGCCGACTCGCTTCGGTGACTGGGAGCGCGGCGGTATCGCGTCCGACTTCTGAGGCTACCGCAGTCGGCCATACCTGCGGGACGGACGCGTACACCGTTCCATCGCTTGCCTCCCGCGCGACTCGTTCATGCGTGGCGCCTCTAAGCGCGGCTTCACACCGCCAGTGGCCGCCAGATCCTGCCGCATTGCAGCACGTCGAGAAAGGGTATATCGGCCCGTCCACCATCGGTCGCGGAGCGGCCGGTCGAGCAGGATGCTACGCCCATGGCGCAGGGGGAATCCGAGGCGCCGTCGCCCGATTTGTCCAAGCCCGTTCAATCCAGCGCCGGTGCTCCGCAAGGAGCCGGCGCGTCTGCGTCCAAAGGGAACGGCCATGGCCGCCCCTCGGCGCATGGATCGTTCTGGACTTTGTTGATTGGCTCCATCGGTGTCGTCTTCGGCGACATCGGTACGAGTCCGATCTACGCGTTCAAGGAATCCATCAAGCATGTGGCGATGGACGGCGTGGCGCGTGGGGAGGTGATCGGCATCGTCTCGCTGATCTTCTGGGCGCTCTCGATCCTCGTCACCATCAAATACGTGATCCTTGTCCTATCCATGGACAACAAGGGCGAAGGCGGAACGCTGGCGTTAATGGCGTTGGTCCAGCGCTCGCTTGGCAGGCGCACCGCGCTGGTGTTCCTCATTGGGATGTTCGGCGCGGCGCTGTTCTACGGTGACGCGATCATCACGCCGGCGATCTCGGTGCTGTCGGCTGTGGAGGGGCTGGAGCAGGTGCCGGGTCTTGAGGGCCGTATCTCGCAGCAACTGGTGCTGGCGATCGCCTGCGCCATCCTCGTTGGCGTATTTTTCATCCAGAGCCGGGGAACAGGACGTGTCGGCGCGTTGTTCGGGCCGATCACGCTGGTGTGGTTCCTGACCATGGGCGCGTTGGGCATCTACCACATCCGCGATGATCTCGAGATCCTGT
>JANNVF010000382.1:0-6868 GCA_031414315.1 Hyphomonadaceae bacterium
CGCTTGCCGCCGCAACCTCCGGGGACTTTCCGTAACGTAATGCGACCCCTCCAGCGGGAAATCGCTTTGCGCGCCATGGTGAATCGGCGTCCTATCCCCATCTGGAGCGAGCGGCCCGAAGGCCGATCGGGCGTGCTTAACCAGTTTGCAACAGGTGTTGTGCAAACCTAAACTTGCCCGACTCTTTTGCAGCGCAGCAAGCGCCGGGGTAGGAACTGCGATGCTCTATTCGCTCTACGAATTGACCCATATGGCCGTCGGGCCGATGCGGGCGGCGGCGCAGGCGCAGTCGGCGCTGCTGCGCTCTCCGCTCAATCCGGCCAGTGACAGCGAATTCGTCCGGTCCTTCGCCGCCGCCACCGATGTGTTCGAGGCAGTCACCCGCCGCTACCGCAAACCGGAGTGGATGATCGCCTCCACGCGGGTCAACGCGGTGGAGGTGGATGTCACCGCCAAGACGGTGTGGTCCGACACCTGGTGCGACCTCATCCATTTCGAGCGGGACCCCGCCCAGCTCAAGCGCGCCCGCGGCGACAAGACCGATCCGGCCGTGCTGATTGTGGCGCCGCTCTCAGGCCACTACGCCACGCTGCTGCGTGGCACGGTGGAGGCCTTTCTGCCCGAGCACGAGGTGTTCATCACCGACTGGGCCGACGCGCGGATGAAGCCGATCGTGGCCGGCCGTTTCGATCTCAACGATTTCATCGACTACCTGATGGCGATGATCCGGCAGATCGGCCCGGGCACGCACGTGATCGCGGTGTGTCAGCCGGGGCCAGCGGTGCTGGCGGCGGTGGCGCTAATGTCGGAGGAGGGCGATCCGTGCCTGCCTGCCGGCATGACGTTCATGGGTTCGCCCATCGACGCGCGCAAATCACCGACGGTGACCAACAAGCTCGCCGAGGAAAAGTCCTACGCCTGGTTCGACCAGAACATGATCCACACCGTGCCGATGATGTATCCGGGCGCCTTCCGGCAGGTGTATCCGGGCTTCATCCAGCTCGCGAGTTTCATGGGCATGAACCTGTCCTCGCACGTGGACGCGCACTGGGAGTATTTCTCCAATCTCACCAAGGGCGACGACGACGAGACCGACAAGCACCGCAAGTTCTACGACGAGTATCTGTCGGTGCTCGATCTCACCGAAGAATTCTACATGCAGACCATCCGCGAAGTGTTCCAGGAACACCTGCTGCCGCGCGGGCTGTTCATGCACCGGGGTCGCAAGGTGCGGCCCGAAATCATCCGCAACGTGGCGCTGATGACGGTGGAAGGCGAGCACGACGATATCTCCGGCATCGGCCAGACGCAGGCCGCGCACGACATCTGCAGCAATATTCCCGTTGCCATGCGCATCGACCACTTGCAGGAGGGCGTGGGGCACTACGGCGTGTTCAACGGCCGTCGTTTCCGCACGGAGATCTACCCGCGCATGCGTGAGTTCATCCGCACCCACCAGACAACGCGCGCCTCAGCCCGTCGCGTGACGCGGGCCAAGGCGGCGGACGCTGCATAGGATCGACCGATGGCCAGCCGCTCCGCAAAACCGGCCCCATCGAAGGCCAAAACGCCTGCTCGCGCCAAGGCCAACCCGCCGAAGGCGATTGCCTCAAAGGCGCTGCCCGACAGCATCGAACTTCTCAACGGCCAGCTCGTGCCGCTGCGCGTGATCGTCAATCCGCGCGCGCGGCGCATCAGCCTGCGGCTGGATACGGCCCGGCGCGAGGCCGTGGCGGTGGCGCCGTCGGCGCGCCTGCTGCCAAAGGCCGCCGCGTTCGCCATCGATCGCGCAGGCTGGGTCGCGGCGCATCTCGCCAAGCTGCCGACGATGATCGCGCTTGTGCCTGGCGCGGTCATTCCGTTGCGTGGCGCACCGCACAAGCTGGTGATGGTCAAGGGCCGTGCGCCGGCGCGGATCGAACCCGGCGCGCCCGCCAGCATCATCATCGCAGCGCCGGACGCCGAGACCTTCACCTCCCGTGTGCGCCGCTTCCTCGCCGCCGAGGCCAAGCGCGATCTCGTCACGTCGGTGGAGACCCACGCGAAGACGCTGAAGGTCGCGTGGAAGAGCATCACCGTGAAGGACACCACCAGCCGGTGGGGCTCGTGCAACGCCGACGGCGCGCTGTGCTTCTCCTGGCGCGTGGTGCTGGCGCCGCCGCACATCCTCGACTACCTCGCCGCGCACGAAACCGCGCACCTGCGGGAGCTCAACCACTCGAAGCGCTACTGGTCGCATGTCGCGCGCTGCATGCCCGACTACGACAAGGCGGAGGCCTGGCTCCGCAAGCACGGGGCGGCGCTGCACGCCGTGGGGCCGAAGTAGATCAACTCTTGCTCAGCGCGCGCACCTGCATCGGTAGGCCGCCGCGCGGTACAATGCTCAGCTTCGCAATCGGCCACACGGCCTCCACCGGCGGTGGCGTGAACTCAACACGCCGGATAAGCGCGGCGAGGACGGTGACCATTTCGGCGGAAGCGAAGGCGGCGCCCAGACATATGCGTGGGCCGGCGCCGAACGGGATATAGGCAAAACGGTCCGGCGCAGGGCGATCCGGCGCAAACCTGTCCGGGGCAAATGAATGCGGATCTGGAAACGCGTCGGCGCGCCGATGGATGGCGTAAACGGGGATGTTGACGCGCTGACCAGCCGCGACCGGGCGCCCGGCGAGCGTCGTTGCGTTCTGCGCCACGCGGGTCAGCATGAACCCTGCCGGGTACAGGCGCATCACCTCGGAAATCACCTGCCGCGTATAGACGAGCTGGGCGACATGCTCGGGCGCGATGGCGTCATCGCCCGCAACCGCCGACACCTCGTCGCGCACGCGCTGCAACGTGGGCGCATGCGCGGCGAGCAGGTAGAGCGCCCAGGTAAGAGTTAGCGCGGTCGTTTCATGTCCGGCGATGATGAAGCCGAGAAGGTTGTCTGCGAGCAGGGAGTCGCTAAGCGCAGCGTCGGTCTGTGGATCGCGCGCCTTCATCAGCAAATCCACAAGATCTCCCTGCGGCGGGGCGCCGCGCCGCCGCGCAATCATGGCCCCGACATCCTGCAGCAACTGCAGGCGGTCCGGCGTGCGCGGGCTCGGGCGGCCGTCGTGGAAGCGATCTGGCGCCAGGAAGTAGCTGAGGCGGATTTCACTGATTTGCGCGAACAGGCGGCCAATGCGCGCGGACATGGCGGCGCGATCGAAATCAGCGGCGCCTGACAACATCGTTTCCAGAATGATGTCGAACGTCAGACGGCGCATTTCCTGTTCGATATCGACAGTCGGTTGCGCGGCGGTCGCCCAGCGCTGCGTTGTTGATTCCGCCGCGCGCACGAAGAATGGCGCAAGCTTCGCCATCTCTGCGGGGCGAAACGCCGGCGACGCAGCCTGCCGCTGCGCACGCCAGTCCTGGCCCTGTGCGATGAGCATGCCTTCGCCCCACGCGGGGCGCATCATCCGGCGAAAGAGAGCGCCCTGGGGGAAGTTTTCTGCGTCGTCGTGGAGCACGGCGCGGACCGCGTCTGGCGCCATGACAAAGAGCGGGGCGCCGGGAATGGGCGGCTGCCACGCATCCTCTTCGAAGACTGCCCTTGGCCAGCCTTCGATCTGGCTGTGCATCGCTCGCAGCGCGAGCGTTGGCAGCCAGGCGTCCGGCCCACGCGGCCATGGCGCTGGGGGCGCAAACCGATCCGAGTCAGTAGCGCGGTCACCCAGAGCCATGACGTCCTCCCAGGCTTCACGCACTGCAAGATGTGCAAGGTGAAGAGCTAGCCCTCCGGGCCTTCAAGGCTCGGCGCGGGCTCGGCGCCGCCGCCGTCGTCGGGCAGGAGCGGCGCGCCGACGGGTTGCACGCTGCCGGGCGGTGCGTTCGGGTCTGTGACGGCGATCAGGCTTTCTTCCGGCAGGTAGTCTTCCGGCTTCGGCATCAGCAGCCGCGTCGGCGGCGCGTCGCGCAGGGCCACGATCATGAAGTCGTGCCAGATCTGCGCCGGCACCGAGCCGCCGGTGACCTTGCGCATGGTCTGGAAGCCGTCGTTGCCGACCCAGACCCCGGTGGTGATGCCGGAGCTGAAGCCGATGAACCACGCATCGCGATAGTCGTTGCCAGTGCCGGTCTTGCCACCGATTTCGCGGCCGGGGATGCGCGCGCGCGTGCCGGTGCCGGCTTCGACGACGCGGCTCATGAGGTAGTTCATGGAGCGCAGCGTGCGATCCTCCACCACCCGCTCGGGATCGCTCGGCCGCCAGGTCCAGATCGTGTTGCCGCTGGCGCGGTTCACGCGTGCGACGCCGTGCGGCTCGATTCGGAAACCGCCGCTGGCCATCGCGCCGTACGCCTGCGTCATTTCGATCAGCGGCAGTTCCTGCGCGCCCAGCGCCAGCGAGCGATAGTCGTGCAGGCGCGTGCGCACGCCGAGGCGGCGCGCGGTTTCGATGACGTTTTCGCCGCCGACTTCATTGGCGACCGAAATAGCCACCATGTTCATCGACTTGGCGAACGCCTGCGTCAGCGTCACCGGGCCGTAGTAGTTGTCTTCGTAATTGCCGGGCGCCCAGTCGCCGATGACGATCGGCTCGTCGACGCGCACCGTCCACGGCGAGAATTCCGGCCGCTCCATCGCCGCCATGTAGATGAAGTACTTGAACGAGGAGCCCGGCTGGCGGCGCGCCTGCGTGGCGCGATTGAACTGGCTTTCGGCGTAGCCGCGTCCGCCGACCATGGTGCGCACGCCGCCCTGCGCGTCGAGCGAGAGAAGCGCTGCCTGACCGAAGCCGATCTTCGGCCCCTGATCGTCGAGTTGCGCGATGAGCACGCGCTCACCGGCGCGCTGCGCCTCCAGGTCGAGGGTGGTCTCCACGACGAAATCGTCGCGTTGCTGACCGATCACCTGGTTCAGCAGCGGATCGATCCAGTCGCGGAAATAGCCGAGATTACCGCCCGGATTGCGCCGGTTGATCGGCAGGCTGGCGGCGGCGGCTTCGTCGCGCTGCGCCTGTGTGATGAAGCCGTCGGCCACCATGGCGTTGAGCACCACCAGCGCGCGCGCCTTGGCGGAGGTATCCTCGATCGCCGGGTTCATCCGCGACGGCGCCTTGAGCAGACCTGCCAGTAGCGCGGCTTCGCCCAGTTTCAGATCGCGCGCGGGCTTGTCGAAATAGCGCTCCGAGGCCGCGTCGATGCCCCACGCGCCGGCGCCGAAATACACCCGCGACAGATAGAGCGCGAGAATCTGCTTCTTGGTGAACTTGCTCTCCAGCCACAGCGCCATCGCGACTTCCTGCGCCTTGCGGCGGAAGGTGCGCTCGTTGGTGAGGAAGAGGTTCTTGGCGAGCTGCTGGGTCAGCGTCGAGCCGCCCTGCACCACGCGGCCTTCGCGCACGTTGAGCACGATCGCGCGGCTCAGGCCCTCTACGTCGATGCCGAGGTGGTCGTAGAAACGCTTGTCTTCGATGGCGATCACCGCCTGCGCGACATGCGGCGGAAGGCGGTCGAGATCGACGGCCGGCGCGTTCTGCGCGCCCTCGCGCAGCAGCACCCGGCCGTAGCGGTCCTGGAACTCGATCGAGGGGCTCTGGCGCGCCTGCCAGAGATCGTCGGTGGAGGGCATGCCCCAGGTCACATAGACGAAGAAGCCGACCACCATGGCGACCACGCTGCCGAAGCCCCAGCCGGTCCAGATTGCCGCGCGCTTCCACGACATCGGTTGCGCCGGGCCCTGGCCCGGACGCCATTTGGTGGCGGCGACCGCGCCGTCGCCGATGTTGCGCACGGTGTTCGAGGCGCCGGACCGGATCAGCGAAACCGTGGCGCGACCCAGGCGCGCTGTCTGCGCGCCAAGATCGCCGAACAGGGTGCCAGTCTTGTGGGCGACCGTGGCAAATGTCGCCGCCGCCCATTGCATCGCCCGGCGCACACGATCGCCGACGTCGCCCAGGAGGTCTTCCTGCGGCGCAGCCTCAAGTCTCCACTCGCCCTGATCACCGGCGGGCGCCTCCCGGGGCGCCGGCGTCGGTTTGTCTGGCGGCGGGGGCGGCGACCCGGAAATCGCGGGGTCGTCGCCAGTCGGGTCGTCAGTCGGGTCAGCCACCCGGGAACCCCTTCCGATTCGTTGTGCGCGAGTTTAGGGCGCTCGCGCGTGCGGGGAAAGCGTCGCCTGCGGTCGTTCTCACGGATGCTTTACCACCACCTGCGTGAGCGTACGACGGGCGCGCTTGCCCGCAACCGCCGCGCTCTCCATATTCTGTGGCAACGCCCGATCCCAGGATTCGGGTCCAAGGAGGTAAGTTATGAGTTTCGATCCGCGGCAACAGGCAGGGGCAATCCCCGCTGGTCGCGCCGACATGGCGGTCGACGCCGGTCTGCGATCCTTCATGCTCGGCGTCTACAACAAGATGGCGCTGGGGCTGCTGCTTTCGGGCGCGCTGGCCTACGTGGTCGGCACCACGCCCGCGCTTTACAATACGCTGCTGGCCCCGCCGCTGGTCTTTGCCGTGATGTTCGGCCCGCTGGCGATCCTGCTGATCTCCAGTTTCACCATGAAGAACCCGTCCCCGATGGGCGCTTCGCTGGTCTACTGGTCGGTGGTGACGCTGATCGGTGTCGGCATGGGCGCGATCGTGCTGGTCTATGGCCGCATTCCCGACGGGATGCTGACCGTCGCCAAGGCGTTCCTGATCACCTCGGCGTCGTTCGCGGCGCTGAGCCTCTGGGGCTACACCACCAAGCGGGACCTGACGGCCTTTGGCACGTTCCTGATCATGGGCGTGATCGGCCTGGTCATCGCATCGGTCGTGAACATGTTCCTGCAATCGAGCATGATGTCGTTCATCATCAGCATTCTCGGCGTGCTGATCTTCGCGGGTCTGACCGCGTTCGACAC
>JANNVF010000383.1:0-7817 GCA_031414315.1 Hyphomonadaceae bacterium
CGCGCGACGATGGCGCCGCTCGATCCCATGTATCCACAGATGCAAGAGCGATCGCCGGAATACTACGCCAACATCCGCGCTCGTGCGCTGCGCGCAGGAATTTGGAAGGACCCGCGCGATGGATGACGACGAGCGCCCCGAGTGCAGCGCGTGCTCTGGCACAGGCGAGGGGCACGGCGACGGCTCTTCGTGCTTTGTCTGCCGTGGTCGCGGCTACCATCACAGCCAGCGTGAGATCGACGAACGCGAGGCCGCAGCGGAGCGGCGTGCTGAGGAGTGGCGCGAGGATCTGCGGCGGCAGGAATGACCGCGCTCCGCAAACCCGACGGCAATCTCTTCATCCCCGCAGGCCCGACATCGCGGGCCTTTTTGCGTTCCAAGTCGCCGATCCGCGTCATCCAGGGGCCGATCGAAAGCGGGAAATCGGTGACGTCGGCGATGGCGCTCTATGCCGCGATCTGCACGATGCCGCGCTGGAAAGACGGCAAGCGCCGCTCGCGATGGCTGGTGACACGTTCGACCTATCCCGAACTGCGCGGTTCAACCGTCGAGACGTTCCTGTATTGGTTCCCGCCCGAGAAATACGCGCACCCCGGCGGCGGCAAGTTCTACGAGTCCGAGCCCTACGTTTACGAGATGCGGTTTCTCGACGTCGAGGCTGACATCATCTTCGAGGCGTACCCCGACGACAAAGACGAGACGATCGCGCGGCTCCGGTCGAAGGAATACACGGGCGCTTGGGCGAACGAGACGCAATATAACACGCGCCGGCTGTTCTTCGAGATCGCGTCACGGACGGGCCGGTTCCCCCCGAAGAAAGAACTACCGGCGGGCATGTCGCTGAAGCAATGGCTCATCGCCGATCACAACGCGCCACCGACCGACGATCATTGGATATTGCGGATGCGCGGCGACGTGTTGCTGCCGGAGAGTATGCCGGACGACGAGCGCAGTCAGTACGCAAAGCCGGACAACGTCGAGTTCTTCCACCAACCGCCCGCGCTGATCGAGCGCTTCACGCCCGACCGCAAGAAGCTACTCGGCTACGACGTCAATCCGGCCGCTGAAAATCTGCGCAACATGGCGCCGAATCGCTACATCGAACTGACCGGCGGACGCAGTAAGGCGGAGATCGACCGCGACCTCATGGGCCGCGTCGTGAAGATCCAGGTCGGCGAGCCCGTGTTTCCGGAAGCGCGCCGCGAGCTTCACGTCGCGGCGGCGGAAATCCCGGTCATGCCGGGCGCGCACGTCACCGTCGGCATGGACTTCGGCCGCACGCCAACCGCCGTGTTCATGCAGCAGATCAACAATCGCTGGATCGTGCTCGACGAGATCGTGTGTTTCAACAAGGGCACGAAGGCGTTCGCGCCGATGGTGACGGCCAAGCTGCAAGAGCGCTTCCCTGACTGCCCGTATTCCGCATGGGGCGATCCGTCCGGCGGCTGGCAGGGTCAGAACGACGACAGCACGCCGTTCCTGATCCTCGCTGCGGAGGACATCATTTGCCGGGCGCCGGCCCTTAAGGATCAGCCGCAGCGCCGGATCGAGGCGGCTGCGAACTGCCTCACCACGTTGATCGACGGTCAGCCGCGCATCCTCATCGACCCCGTGCACTGCCCGCACCTCATCGCGGCCGTGATCGACGGCGGCTATGTCTTCGCGGTGTCAAGCGCCGCCGACGGCACGCGGCTCATCAAGCAGCCCGTCAAAAACGAACACAGCCACGTCGCCGAGGGTTGGCAGTATGGACTGTGGGGCGGCGGTGAAGTGAAGGGCATCCTCACGCCCGCCAACTCCAACCGCCGCACGATCGTCTCCGCCGTACCGAAGAAGCGCGAGCTATTCAAGTTCAGCAGGAAGAAACGATGATTGACGCCTCGCAACAGTCGATCTCCCGCTGGCACGTCGGGTTTCTCGGCGCCAACCGCTCGCTGTGGGTCGACCGATTCTCGCCGATCGGCTTCCTGCATTGCCTCGCCTTTGCGTTCCATGCGGAGTCCGGTGTGTGGCTCGCCTATGACGTGTGCCGTCAGCGCACCTTCGTCTACGGCATCTCGCCCGACGTGTTCGTCGACTGGCTTGTCGCCCGCAAGGAACAGGATGTGATGCGCGTCCTGGCCGTGGCGACCTCCAACGACGGCGCCGCACTCACCGGGCTCTCAGGGCTCTACTGCGTCTCAGCGGTCAAGCATCTCGTGGGCTCCCAGTCGCGAGCGTTGCGGCCGATCGCGCTTTGGCGTGATCTCCTCGCTGCCGGCGCCGTCGAGGTATTCGGCAACGAGGAGTAGGGCATGGCGAAGAAGCCGACGGTGATACAGCAGATGAGCGGCGCAGTGCTCCAGGGGCTCACCGCTGTATCCGACACGGTGAATACCGGCGTTCCGGCGGCGCTCGATGCAATCGAACACTCCGCCACCGTCGTTGGCGAGACGCTGTCGCCGATCGTCGAAAGCGGTTTCAGGGCGCTCGACGACGCGATCCAGCAACAGACCGGGCGTCGTCCGAGTCAGATGCGAGGCGAGTGGGACTTCATCAACCGGCCGATGCCGGGACGGACGCTGCAAATCCGCGACCCGGATCTTCCGCCGACTATTCAGCGAGCGCCGCCCATAGGCGCGACACCCCATGACATCGAGGTCGACTTCCGGCGCCGCGTGGGGATGCCGCAGTCGACGGAGCCGGGCCGCTGGCCGGAAGTCGCCGACGTGCGTGGCGTGCCAGACATGCCGCGCGACAACAATGTCGCGTACCCGCGCCCGTCGCGGGCCTATCTTCCGTATGTGCAGCGCGTGGTCGGCGCCGATCCCGAATATATGAGCCTGCTGCTTGGCAAGGAATCCCCGCGCGACACACTAACGGAGGGGCCGGGGACGTCCAGCGCAGTCGGTGTAGGGCAGATGATCGACGACACCGCCATCGATCTGTTTCGGAAATATGCCCCTCGCCTTGGCGCGACGAGCGCCAGTCACATGTCCGACGCTGACGTTCTGGGGACGGTTCGGGAGGATCGCCGGTGGCAGGTCACTTTGACGGCGCAGTATCAGATCGAGAATGCGGACGCCTACAGGAAGCAACACGGTCGCAACCCGACTTGGGCGGAGGTCCGCGAAATGCACTTCTTCGGAAACACGGAGAATTTCCGTGTTTTCCACGCCAAGGCGCCGGAGGAGCTCTCATACCGTGGAATCTCGCAGGCCGTGCTTCACGCCAACAAGGGGCTGTTCTTCGATGCCACCGGGAAACCCCGAACGGTGAAAGAAACGCAGCGCCGTCTTCATGGCGGATGGCCGAATCGGGAGTTTACCGATCGATCGCCTACGAGGTCGGCGGAGTAGTGTTGGTGCAGTCGCCAAGCCGCAGAACGCGCTCATCGGTGCGCTTCACCGGTACACCACCACGCCCATCGTCGCGATAGTCGTGGCCCTTTCGCAGAAACCGCTCGAAGTGTCGCGTCTCAGGGTGTGTAGCGTAGAGCCGCCCCTGGGCACGACACGCGGCCTCGCTGTCGAACCGCAACACGACCTCACGCTGATGCTCGGTGGGTATTTCAAAGGCGTGTCCGTTTGGAACGTAGGTCTGCCATCCGATCAGTAAGGCGATCACCCACATAGCCGACCCCCGCGTGCGTTGAGGCCGGACACGCCGCCGCCTCATGCTGTGCATCCCTGACACATGATTACGGCGTAATGAAGCAACCCAAAGCCCCCCGAGAAACCGCCGGCCAAATCGCCGCCCGCACGGCGGAGGAGCAACGCGTCGCCGCCGCAGAGGCGAAGGCGCACGGGCAACAACTGACCGCGCTTGGCAGGGACGCCCGGCGCCGCACGACGCAGGTGCGTCGTGCCTATGGCGCGCGCACCACCCTCAATAGCGGGCTCGGCGGGCTCGGCGGCATGGCGGGCGTCGGCGAGACGTCCGGCGGTGCCGGCGCCAGCGGTGGCGGCGGTGGCGGTTTTGGATTTGGCGAGGGCGCCGCTGGCGGTCGCGGATTCGGCGACTACATGGATTATGCGTGATGGCGAGCGGGCCTGAAACCGAGAGCGACACCACCAAGGAAATGAAGCGCCGCATCGCAGCGGCGCGCATGGACCGTACACGCCGCGCGCCGCTCATCAACGAATGCCTCCGTCTGTCGATGCCGCACCGTCGCCGCATCGACGAGACGCAGGAGCGCACGATCTCGGAGGAAGACGTCTCCGACATGCTCGACGGCACGATGGCGGAAACCGTCGAGGACTTCGCGTCGGACATGATGGCGAAATTCACGCCGCCGTCGGAGCCGTGGACGCTACTCCAGCCGTCCGTTGCGCTGCCATTGCCGGCGCAGAAGCAGATCAAGGAACAACTGAAAACGACGGTCGAGTGGTTTTGGGAAGACCTGGGCCAGTCGTCTTTCTACGACGCCGCATATGAGTGCTACCACGATCTCAGCGCCGGCATCATGGCGATCTGCCGGAAAGACTACGGGGGCGCACAGCCCGTGGCATGGGAGCCGATTCAGCCGGCAGCACTTCTGCTCGACCAGGGGCCGAACTGCTCGATCGACGGGCGCTGGTATGACTACACAATCGAGAAGCGCCTGTGGGGCGCGACCTACGGCAAGATCAAACTGCCCGCGAAGTACGCAACGGCGAAGCCCGACTGCAAACTGAAAGTCGTCGACGGCATCCACCGCGTTTGGGAGCAACAGGGCTTCTCGCAATATCGCCGCGTCGTCACCGTCGACGGCGTGATCGTGTGGGAAAAGCTACTGAAGGGCGAGGGCTCCGTGTCGCTGCACGCGGCGCGCTGGCGTTCCGATAGCGGTTCAGCTTACGGCGTCGGCCCGGCGTGGAAGGCGTGCCCTGCGCAACGCGTGCTCAACGAGATCACCGCGCTCACGCTAGCGCAACTGCACAAGATCGTCGATCCGTCCGTCGTGTTCTCCAGCGACGGCACCGCGAACATCGAAGAGTCCGGCGTCGATGCTGGCGATTGGGTCGATCTCGGCGAAGGCTTCAAGGCCGAGGCGATGGAATCCAAGGGCCGCTTCGACGTCTCGTTCTTTGTGCAGGAGGATATGCGGAGCCAAGTGCGCCGCGCGCTCTACCAGGACGGGCCCGAGCAAAAGGGCAAGACGCCGCCGACCCGAGAACAATGGGTCGACGAGCGCATGGCGTCGGAGCAACGCTTCGAGGTTCCGCGCGGCAAGCTGTTCCGCGAATGGACGATCCCGATTGTGAAGTCGCACATGCACCTCCGCATGGAGCACGGCTTGATGCCGCCGATCGAGCTGGATGGGCGGCAAATCCTGCTTGCGCCGGTCAGCGGTCAAGCCAAGGCGCGCGCGTTCGAGAAGGTCGCCAAGGGCGAGCGCGTCATGCAGTCGATCGTCACGCTGATGCCGGCCAAGGCCGACGTTCTGATCGATGGCGCCGCCACCGTCGATAACATGAAACGGCTTCTGGACGACGACGTCGTCGTCCTCCGCGACGACGCGCAGCAACAGGAGCTTGCCCAACTCGTGCAGGCCGCTGTCGCCGAGGCGATGAAGGGGATGCAGGCCGCCACATGAACCGCGCAACGCAACTGAAGAAGTTTGACCCGATCGCACGCCTACGCCGGATTCGGGGTGTCGCCGAGCCGGAACTTTCCGCGCTCTCGGGCGCCGTGACGCGCATCGAAAACTCGCCAGATGGCCGGATTTTCTTTGAATGGCTCTACTGGCAGACGCACGGAAAGGTGCTGCCGCACGACGCGCCAGAGAGTGCGTTGAGGGAAGTGATGGCGAACCGCAGCCTCTTCGACAGGATTTTGAAACTTGTCGAGGACACCAATGACAACCGCCGCAGCGGCAGTAACGCCTGAAGTCATCCCCGCGTCGATCGCGGCGGTTGTCGACGCGGGCGCGGCCCAAACTCCAGAACAGATTGCCGCCGCCGCACTCGCCGCAGGGGGCAGTGATCCCGCCGCTGGCGCAGCGACGCGCCCCGAAGAGCTGCCCGAGGATCTGTGGGACGCCGCGACTGGCGCTCCCAAGTTCGCCGATCTCAAGACGCGGCTAGAAGAGGCCGCAACGTTGAAGGCTGCGGCCGAAGCCGCCGCGACGAACCGCTACGACAAGCCGGAATCGATCGAGTGGGCCGTCGACGTCAAGCTGCCTGACGGTGGCGCGATCGAGTTCGACGCCGACAGCCCGTTCCTGAAGCAAGCCGCGCAGGTAGTGGTCGAAGGCAACGTCGAAAAGCCCGTCGTCAAGGCGCTTCTGACTGCCTACGCGAACGCGCAACTCGAAGACCAACTCGCCGCGCGCGAAGAACTGAAAGCCGAATTTGGCAAGCTCGGCGAACCCGCCGCCGCCACCGCGCGCGTCAAGGGCGTCGAGGCGTTTCTGTGCGCCGCATACGACGCAAATCCCAAAACAAAGGCGCAGGCGCCGGCTCTCGCCGCAGCGTTCGTGCGCTCAATTTCGAGTGCGTCGCTGATCGAGGGCATCGAGTCCCTGATGGCGCATCACAAAGATCCGAACCCCGGCGTGGGCGGAGAAGGCGGCGCAGACGAAGCGCTCATGCGGACCAACCCAGGCTCACTCCTGTTCGGAAAGAAGGCGTAAAGATACATGGCTACGATCGGCACGAACTATCACACTCTGGCGGATCTTGCCGTCACTGCGGGCGACAAGGTTCTTGTCGAGATTCTGAATCAGAAGAACTCGATGACCGAGGACGCACCTTGGATCGAGTGCAACGATGGCTCCGGCCACAAGGGTAAGGTCCGTACGGGCCTGCCCACGCCGACGTGGCGTGTTCTGTACGCTGGTGTCGATCCGACGCGCGGCACGTTCGCGCAGATCCGGGACGCCTGCGGCAACCTCGAAGACTATGCCGAGTGCGACAAGATGGAATTCGATCTTGCCGGCGAGAACAAAGAAACGTGGCGCATGTGGGAAGACGCCGCGCACATCGAAGGCATCTCCCAGGCGCTCGCGTCGACGATCATCTATGGCAACGTCACCACGTCGCCCGAGAAGTTCCACGGCCTCGCTCCGCGCTACAACGCGCTGACCGGCGCCGGCACGTCCGACAACGTGATCTCCGGCCTCGGCGCATCCACCGACAACACGTCGATGTGGTTCATCGGGTGGGGCCCGCAATCCTGCACGCTCATTCACCCGAAGGGCATGAAGGCGGGCCTCCAGTTCGAGGATCGCGGCCAGCAAACCCGCCAGGACACGAACGCGCTCTACGAAGTCATGCGTTCGCACTACCAACTCACCGCCGGCCTCCACCTGAAGGATCACCGCACGGTGGGCCGGATCTGCAACCTCGCGCTCTCCACGCACCGTGGGACCGAGGCGACGCAGATGCTGCTCATCAAGTATATGATCCAGATGTCGGAGCGGGTCGAACGTCCGATCGGCGGTCGCACGATCATCTATGCGAACCGGATGATCTGCGCGGCGCTTCGCCTGGGCATCCTCGGCAAAGTCGCGAACAACCTCACGTTCGAGACCGTCGAGGGCAAGCGCGTGATGATGTTCGACGACATGGAGATCCACCGCTGCGACGCGCTGCTCCAGACGGAAGCCACCATCACCTAATCCGCAACCAACCCACGAGCCCAACGGTCGCGGAAACGATCACGGGATAGGAGCACTACACATGATTCTCTCGGCCCAAGATCGTTTCGAGAACGACACCGCTCTCACGGTGACGCGCATCTCGACCAACGTGTACGACCTGAGTGTCGCTCGCGATCTCGCGAACAACGAAGGCAACCTCTGGCTGGTTGGCGTGGTCGGGACCGCGTTCACTGCCGCCGGCGCCGCAACCCTG
>JANNVF010000384.1:0-10049 GCA_031414315.1 Hyphomonadaceae bacterium
GTCGAAGCGACGCAAGTCGCAGAGACCGACGTGACCGGCGAGGCCGCCGGCGCGCCGCTGGCGCCGCTACAACCGGACGAGTACGGCGATCCCGACGTCGGGCCACCGTCGTTCTGACGGTTCGCCGTCCCGGCCCAGGCGCAGCGTAGAGCCGGGACCAAAATCACTCCCTGAAGCCGCGGCTGGACTCCGGAGGGATCGCGTTCCGCGATGATCCGGAAAATCAAACAGCCAACCCATCACACGAAACCAATGGCGCCAAGACCATGCCTGACTCAGCCCTGCTTCCGCGTCTCTTCCGCCTGGCCGGCCCCGTCGCGATCGCGCGGCTGGGGATCATGGGCATGGGCGTGGCCGATACGATAATCGTCGGCCAGTTGGCGCCGAAGGAACTTTCGCACCTCGCGCTCGGTTGGGCGCCGACCGGTGTGTTTCTCGTCGGCGCGATCGGCCTGGTTACCGGCGTGCAGGTGTTGGCCGCGCGGATGATCGGGGAGGGCCGGCCCGAGCATGCCGGCGCGGTGCTGCGGCGCGGGATGGTGATCGGCGCCGTCGCGGGCGCGCTCGCGGCGGCGATCATTGCGCTCTATGCGGAGCCCGCGCTGCTTTTCCTCGGCATCAGTCCTGCGTTGGCGCGGGCTGCTGCTGCGGTGGCTGTCATCCTCGGCCTGCAGATTCCGCTGCACATCCTCTTCGTAGCGGCGTCGTTCTTTCTTGAGGCGCTGTCCAAACCCACGCCCGGCGCGGTGGTGATGTGGCTTGGCAATGGCGTGAACATCGCGCTCAACCTCTGGCTTGTGCCGCAGCACGGCGCAGTGGGCTCGGCGTGGGCGACGGTGGGCGCGCGTGTGTTTCTGGCGGCGACGCTGCTGGGCTGGATCTATGTCGCCATGCGCAAAAGCGTCTACGGCGTCACGCGGCCGGCGGCGCCTGGGGCGCCGGGCTACGGGGCGTTGCTGAAAGTCGGCGGCGCTGCGGCGGTCAGTCAGGTCGCGGAGGCAGGCTCGTTCAGCGCGATGACGGTGATCGCCGGCCGGATCGGCGAAAGCGCGGTGTCGGCCTTCCAGATCACGCTCAACCTGCTGGCGCTGGTGTTCATGCTGGCGCTTGGCGTGGCGTCGGCGACGCAGGTGCTGGTGTCGGAGTTCACCGGCGCGAAGGCGCCTGCGCGCGCCGCCCGCGCAGGTTGGCTAGGGCTTGGCGTCAACACCGCCGTGATGTGTGCGGTGGGTTTGCTTATCCTCCTGTTCGCGCAGCCGATCGGACGCGCCTACAGCGCCGATCTTGCGCTGGTCGTCGCAGTCGCGGCGCTGATGCCGATGGCCGCGCTCATCCTCGCGCCGGACGGCGGGCAGGTGGTGGCGGCGGCGGCGCTGCGCGGGCGCGGCGACAACTGGTTTCCCACCGCGAGCCATGTGTTCGCCTACGTCATCGTGATGCCGCCGCTGGCGTTCTGGCTGGGCGAGATGCAGGCGCGCGGTGTGCAGGGATTGCTGGAGGCGATCATGATCGCGAGCGTGATTTCGGTCGGCGTTCTGGTGGCGCGGTTCGCGTGGCTGACGCGCAAGAGGTGAGAAGCGCCGTCCCGTATCGCCGGCTTCAGCCGACAACTTTCTTTTGCAGTGCGTGGACGACAAACACTGCCGGCTGAAGCCGGCGGTACGGGGCGGCGCTCACACGCCCAGTATCCAGCCTTCTTCCTGGGTGACCGCCTCGGCGAGCGCCTCCTGATCCTTCTTCGGACCGAACGCGGCGCCGAGCCGGCCCTTCTCATCGAGCGCGGCGAAGTGTTCAGCGGTGGCGCGCACCTGCGCGGTGTCCTTCACTTCGCCGGGGCCGATCTTCACCGTGTAGAGCGACGGATAGATTTCGGTGACAACGACAGCCACGCCGTCGAGATCGGCGGCCGTGAGTGTCTTCCACTCCATTTCAAACGGCCACAGCTTCATGCCGTCGCCGAGCTTGTCCTTCAGCCGCTTCACCACCGGCAAACCCGTCAGCGCCTGGCCGCCCACGGAGCCCTGATAGTAGAGCTTCCAGATCGGCGACGGGCCCTTCACCTGCGTCTCCGCGAGCCGCAGCTCCGGCAGGTCGGCGTCGGTGTGATCGCGCGGACGCTTCACGGCGAGCATCGTCTGCGCGTCCTTCGGCGGGCAGCCCCAGAACGGAAACGCCTCGCCGGTCATCAGACGGTTCATCTTTGCGCCGACCTGGAACCGGTTGTTGGTGTTGTCGGGTTTCTCCTTGATCTCGCGCGCGACGAAATCGAGTACGGCCTGCCACGGCGCGCCCCCCCGTTCGAGATAGGGCAGCTTCAGCGCCGCCGCCGTGCCGCGCGGAAAGCCCAGCGGGAAATCGAAGCCGAGCAGCACGCGGTCGCCGCGGCGCGCGAGATCGGCCAGCGTCTTCTCGATCAGCGCCTGCGCTTCCGCGCGCGTGGCGGGATTGAACGCCTCGAACGCAAGCTGGAAGCGCACGTTCTTCTTCAGCACGCCGATCCAGATGGAATCGGCGCCGGTCGTGGGCTTGGAGGCGGCGCTCCAGTCGACCATCACGTAAGCGTCAAACAGGCGGGACATGCGCGGTTCCAGTTAGCGTTCAGCCAGTTGGCGTTAAGAAGGTCTGGCGCGCCGGAACGGCCAGTCGATGACGCCCGCCGCCCACAGGCAGGTCCATACGAACACGGGCTGCAGCAGAAGGCGCGGGATGTGATAGCCCGCGCCCAATGTCGTCCCGTTGACGGCGATGTGCGCCAGCGCGTGGTGCACGTTGGCGGGATACACGGCGACGCAATAAAGCGCGAGACCCATCCCGGCCCAGCGCCGCACGCGCGGGATGAGGAGACCCAGTCCGCCCAGCAACGCCGCCACGCCGGTCAGCCGGACAATCTGCAGCGGCATCAGCACCCAGTCCGGCGTGATCGCCACGAAGGGCGCCGGGTAGAGAGTGTGCAGAACACCGTCGAGCAGGAACACCGCCGCCAGCGCATACCGCACGCCGCGACGGACGTTCCCCTCGATCATGCTGGGCTCAGCCGAGCTTCACGAGCATCTTGCCGGTGTTGGCGCCGGTGAAGAGGTTCATGAACGCCTGCGGCGCCTGCTCGATGCCGTTCTCCACCGTCTCCTCCCACGCGATCTTCCCGTCCGCGATCCACTGCGACATCTCGGTGAGGAATTCCGGACGTTGCGCCCAGTACTGCGTCACCACGAAGCCCTGCATCTTGATGCCCTTGCCGATGAGATAGGCGAGGTTCGTCGGCCCCGGCGGCGGTGTCGTGGCGTTGTACATGGAGATCATGCCGCACTCGGCAAAGCGCGCGCCGGTCTTTGCCACTTCGAGCGCGACCTGCAGATGCTCGCCGCCGACATTGTCGAAGTAGATATCGACGCCGCCCGGGACGGCCTTGCGCACAGCGTCCAGCAGGTTGCCGCAGGTTTTGTAGTTGATGACGTGGTCGATCCCGCGGCCCTTCAGCCACGCGACCTTTTCGTCCGTGCCGGCGCTGGCGATGACGGTGCAGCCCTTGATCTTGGCGATCTGCGCGACGACGGAGCCAACGGCGCCGGCGCCGCCCGAGACGAACACCGTTTCGCCCGGCTTCGGCGCGCCGATGTTGAGGAGGCCGGTGTAGGCGGTGAGGCCCGGCATGCCGAGCACGCCGAGATAGGCCTGCGGCGGGGCGTTGGACTTCGGCAGCTTCTGGAACGCGCTGGCCGGCGCCACCAGCGCCTCGCGCCAGCCGAACATGCTCTCCACGAGATCGCCGGCTGCGAGCGAGGGATCGTTCGACGCCACCACCTGGCCGACGGCGCCGCCCTGCAGCGCTTCGCCGATCTGGAACGGCGGCACGTAGCTCTCGCGGTCCACCATGCGGCCGCGCATATAGGGGTCGACGGTCATCCAGAGGTTCCGCACCAGCACTTCGCCGGCGCCGGGCTCCTTCAGCGTCACAGTGGCGAGGTCGAAGTTGGCGGCCACTGGGGCGCCGACCGGGCGGCTTTTGAGGCGGATCTCGCGGGATGTGTGGGCCATGACGGCGTCTCCTCGGCCGGCTTATCCGGGCGCGGGCGCACCTTGTAAGCAGGCCTGCGGGAGATCAATCGCGACACCCGGTCATGGCGCAAAATCGCCGTCGCCCGATACGTTCTGGCGACGGCGATCTCAGTTATGCTGCGATGCAACAAGCGTCGAAAAATCAGCGCGTCGCGATGGTCGTGACGCCGGTTGAAGAAGCGCTTTCCGCCAGCACCTGCGCGTGGATCGCGGCCAGCGAGGGCATCGACGCATGGGTGATCGCGTTGTCCACGGCCTCCCGTTCGCAGGCGGCCACGGCGCGGGCGCTGGCCTGCGGGTAGCCGTAAATGCGTTCATTGGCCTTGGCACACAACGTTTTTGCGACGACCGACACGCGCGTGTAGAGCGCGGCTGCGGCGACAGGGTCCTGGCGGTCGGCCTGGGTGATGGGGATGCTCTGGCTCAGTTCTTCCGCGGCGGCGGGGGTGGCGAGAGCGGCGAGGGTGACGGCAAGTACGGTTACGAAACGACGCATGAAACTACTCCTGGTTTTCAAGCGCCTTCCCCGTCCGTTTCTCCCTTATTGTGCGACGCAACATAAAACCGGAATCATCGGCGGTGTCCAGCAAAAATCGGTGACGATCTCGCAACATCGCGCATGGTCCTTGCGCCGCATGGCCGCATCGCTTGAAGCAACGAGGTCGCGCCCGCATAAACCGCGCTCGCATTTCGCACGATCAGGGGCCACGGGGCCCGGAGACATTCATGACTGTCCGCCTCCGCTTCGCGCCGAGCCCCACGGGCCGGCTCCACGTCGGCAATATCCGCACGGCGCTGCTCAACTGGCTGTTTGCGAAAACGCACGACGGCCAGATGCTGCTGCGCATCGACGACACGGACCTGGAGCGCTCCACCAAGGCCTTCGAGGACGGCATCGGTGACGATCTCACCTGGCTCGGCCTGCCGTGGGACGAGCGCGCCAACCAGTCCGCGCGCTTCGCGCAGTACGACGCGGCGGCCGCCAAGCTGAAGGCCGCGGGGCTGCTCTATGCCTGCTACGAGACCGAAGAAGAACTGGAGCGGAAGCGCCGCATCGCGCAGGCGCGCGGCAAGCCGCCGGTCTATGACCGCGCGGCGCTGGCGCTGACCGAGGACGACCACGCCGTCATGGCGCTGGAAGGGCGCACGCCGCACTGGCGCTACAAGCTGTCGGGCAAGCGGGTGGAGTGGGACGATGTGGTGCGTGGCCACCAGTCGATCGACACCGGCTCGCTGTCGGATCCCGTGCTGATCCGCGCCGATGGGGCCTACCTCTACACGCTGCCGTCCGTCGTCGACGACATCGACTTCAAGATCACCCACATCGTGCGTGGCGAGGATCACGTCACCAACACCGGCGTGCAGCTGGAGATATTCGAAGCGTTGGGCGCGTCGGTTCCGAACTTCGGGCACTTCCCGCTGCTGGTCGGCGCGGAGGGCGAGGCGCTGTCGAAGCGGCTGGGCTCGCTGTCGGCGGACACGCTGCGCGCCGAGGGCTTCGAGCCGATCGCGATCCTCAGCCATCTGGCGAAACTCGGCACCTCCGATCCCGTGGAGGCGCGGCCGGATTTCGCGACGCTGGCGGCGGAGTTTGATTTCAAGAAGGTGGGCCGCGCTCCCGCGCGGTTCGACTCCGAAGAACTGAAACGCGTCAACGCCGCCGTGCTGCACGCGATGGACTACGCCACCGCGCAGCCGAAGCTTGCGGCGCTCGACGCCGATCTTGGCGAGACGTTCTGGAACGTGATGCGCGCCAACCTCGTGCTCATGCCGGACGTGGTGGCGTGGGCCAACGTCGTGCGCGGCCCCATCGCGCCGGTGATCGGCGACGCGGCGTTCGCCGAAGCGGCCGCCAGCGTGCTGCCGGATGGCCCGTACGACGCGCAGAGCTGGCCGGCGTTCGTCGATGCCGTGAAGGCCAAGACCGGCGCGAAAGGAAAAGCGCTGTTCATGCCGCTCCGCCAGGCGCTCACCGGCATGGACCACGGGCCGGAGATGGCGCCGATCTTCGCGCTGATCGGCGCGGAGAAAGCGCGCGCGCGGTTGAACGGGCAGGCGGCCTAAGCCCGCTTGTCCGTCCACACCACGGTGATCCCCAGCGCCACGAGCAGCGCTTCCTGTTCGCTCGCCGACACGCGCAGGCCCTTGTAGCCGGCGAGCTCGGACAGGTTGATCGCGTCGATCCTGCCGCCTTCCAGATTGACGCCCTTCAGGTTCGCGCCACGCAGGTCGCAGGCGCTGACGGTGGAGCCGTGCATGTCGGCGTCGGTGAGATCGGCGCCGTCGAGCATCGCCTCGACGAACTGGCAGTCCGTGAGCGTGGCTTCGCTGAGGTTCAGCTCCGCGAGGTCGGCGAAGCTGAAATTGCAGTGGGTGAACGTCGCCTTGTTGGAGATGCGCTTCTTCGAATAGGTCCGGGAGAAATCACACCGCGTCAGCTTGGCGCCGCGGAAATTGCACTCTGTGGCGGCGATCATGTGCATCTCGCAGCGGTTGAATGTCGCCGAAGCGAGGTTGCAGGTGGTGAACGCGCAGCGCTCCATGTCGCAGAACGAAAACGTGCAGCCGGTGCGCGTGTCGCCGTCAAAAAACCGGCAGGAAGCGAAGGCGGCGTCGACAAGACTGCTGCTGGCGAAGGCGCAGTTGGTGAACGTGCAGTCCGCGAAGCGGGCCTGTGTGAAGGCGCAGGAGGTGAAGCGGGCGTTCGCGAACGAGCACGTCTCGAACACGGCGTCGGTGCAGTCCTGTTCCTCGAACACGTCGCCGGTGAGCGTGACGCCGCGCACCACGCCGGCCGCGATGGCCCGCGCGAGCGCTTCGGGACTGTCGATGGTGTCGGTCACGGCGTGCGCCTTTGCGGTTGCCCCGGTCTTCGCCGCCTGCGACCGCCCACGCAAGGCCGAAATAGGGGGATTGGCGCCCCCGCACTCCCACACCCGCGCCCTCGTCCCCGGATCGCGGCGCAGCCGCGAGTCCGGGGCCCATTCACGCGGGCGGCGCCTGAAACGCGCGCCGCTGCAACGCTTTCCCGTGACTTCCGCACGAATGGGTCCCGGACCCGTCGCGTGCCGCGACATTCCGGGAATGGGTGGCAGGGGTGAAACAATCCGACCGGGTTTGAAGCCGGCGTAAACTCCGCTGATTGAAACCGGAGCCGCCATGCATCTCGTCCACCCACCGCGCAGTCCTGATCCCGAACGCCTGCATGTGCTTGCCGCACAATTGCGGCTCTGGGCGCTGGAGATCTGCGCCTGGCTGGCGGGGCTGGTCGGAAAGCGGATGCCGCGCGAGATCCGCCTCATGCTGCGCGAGGATATTCGCGAAGCGCTGTTCGGCGCGCGGTTGCTGATCTTTCTGCTCGCGGTGTTGCGGCGGGACCGCTCGCCGTACTGGCAGCGCACGGCGCATCCGGAGTCGGCGCCGTGTGGCTTTCGGCGCGCGCGCGATCACACCACGGCGCTGCGACGCGTCAAACGCGCGGTACGGCTCCGCGGCCGCACGATCCGCGCGCGGATCGCGGAGCTGCGCGACATGCTCTGCAACCTCGATCGCTGGGTGAAGCGCATGATCGCGCATCTCGACGCGGGTCCGCATGGGGCGGGGCTGGTGCTGTGCGCGGTTGCGGCTGAGGCGGCGCGCCATCGCGCAATGGTCACGCCGCGCCTCGCTGACACCTCGTAGCGTGGTCGGAGCATGGACGACCCCGTCCATGCGCTCTCGCGCCATCGAACGCGGACGAGGTCGTCCGCGCTCCGGTTCCCACATCAACCGCGACTCGGCGGGCGCCGGCGCTTGCCTAGCGCGGCGCCATGCGGATCGAGCCGTCGAGGCGCACGCATTCGCCATTGAAATAACCGTTCCTGATCATTTCCAGCGCGAGCGAGGCATACTCTTCCGGATTGCCGAGGCGCTTGGGGAACGGCACCTGGGCGCCGAGCGCATCCTTCACGTTCTGCGGCGCCGCGGCCAGCAACGGCGTGTTGAAGATGCCCGGCAGGATCGTGTTGACGCGGATGCCTTCGCCGGAGAGGTCGCGCGCGATCGGCAACGTCATGCCCACGACGCCGCCCTTCGACGCCGAATACGCCGCCTGACCGATCTGGCCATCCTCGGCCGCGACGGATGCGGTGTTGACGATCGCGCCGCGATCGCCATCGGCGGTGGGCTCCAGCGTCAGCATGCCGGCGGCGGACTTGGCGATGCAGCGGAACGTGCCGATCAGGTTGATCTGCACGATCAGTTCGAACTGGTTGAGCGGAAAGTGCTTGATCTCGCCGGTGTCGCGCGATCGCGACGCAGTTTTGACCGCGTTGCCGGTGCCGGCGCAGTTGACCAGGATGCGCTCCTGGCCGATCGCGGCGCGGGCTTTCACGAACGCCGCGTCGACGCTGGCTTCGTCGGTAACGTTGACGTTGCAGAACACGCCGCCGATCTCCTTGGCGACCTTCTCACCCTTGTCGGCGTTCATGTCGAACAGCGCGACCTTGACCCCGTGGCTGGCGAGCAGGCGGGCGGTCGCTTCGCCAAGGCCAGAGGCGCCGCCGGTGATCACGGCGGAAATGGTGGAATCAAGTTTCATGACGGCTCTCCAAGGCGGGGGATCAGGTCTCCACCGGTCGGTTAAGCACCCCCGGCGGGCGCGGGAAAGTCCTGTCGGAAGGGAAGGCGGCGCATCTAGGCTTTGCCCGCGCGGATCGATTACCTAGCGGTGATGGACCTCACCCCGATCTACTGGGCGCTCGCCGTCGTTCTCGCCACGATCTATCTGCTGCGCGTGAACGATCCACCCGGGCGCACCCGCACGATGGTGAAGGCGTTGTCGGTCGTGGCGCTGATGGGCGGGGGTTATATCCTGCTCATGCTGGCGTTGCTGATCTGCGCGCTCGGCGACGCCTTCCTGGCGCAGAAGACCGAGACCTCGCTGCAAGCAGGGATGGGCGCGTTCGGCGTCGGCCATCTCGTCTACATCGTGCTGTTCTTGAACCAGGGCGGTGGCGTAGGCGTCGATCTCGTCCACATCACGTTGCAGATGGCGATCCTGCTGGCGACGGTCTGGCTCGCGCGCTGGCTCTGGCCGGATCTTGGCGCGCTGCGCGTGCCGGTGGCGATCTACATTGTGGTGGTCAGCCTCATGGCGCTGCTCTCGCTTGGTCTGCCCGACAGCCTGTGGCTGGTGACGCTGGGGGCGCTGCTGTTCCTGACCTCGGACGCGCTGCTCGCGGGGGAGTTGTTCAAGCTGCCGCCCGACAGCCCGGCGCGGCAGTGGAGTGCGCCGGCGGTGTGGCTGCTCTACTGGGGCGGGCAGGCGGCGATCACTTCGGGATTTCTTTATCCGGCCCGCTGAGCGGCGGCGCGATCACGATGGTCTTGGCCAGCCGCGTCTCGCGCCACGTGATGTAGCCCGTGGCTACGATGATGACGACCGCACCGGCGAGCACCAGCGGATCGGGCGCTTCGTGAAAGATGAGGAGGCCCACCGCGATCGCCATGGGCAGGCGCGTGTAGTCGAGGATGCCCATGAGAGAGGCGTCGCCGGTCGTCAGGGCGCGGATGTAGCAGCTCTGCCCCACGACACCGACAAGACCGAGCACGATGAAGTACGCCAGATCGAGCGACGTTGGCGTCTTCCAGGCAAGGAACGCAAACGGAATGCCGGCCAGAGTCGTGAAGGCGTTGGTGTAGAACACCAGCGCCGAGGGCGCATGATCGCGGGTGAGATCCTTCACCATCACGATCGTCAGCCCGAACGACAGCGCCGCCACGAGCTGCGCCATCGCCGGCAGCCCGAACCCGGAATTGCCATGCGGCTGCACCATCATCAGCACGCCGATGAAGCCCACGCCGACCGCAACCCATCGCCGCACGCCCACCGCCTCGTGCAGCAGCCATACGGCGAAGAGGGTGATGAACAGCACACGCGAGAAACTGATCGCCTGGGCGTCCGCCAGCGGCATGTGCGCGAAACTGTAGAAGCTGGCGAACACGCCGATCGT
>JANNVF010000385.1:0-2525 GCA_031414315.1 Hyphomonadaceae bacterium
CAAGATCGGCGACGATGAGATCGTGCACCGGCTGGTCTACGCGCTGGTGAACGAAGGTGCGAAGATCGTTGAGGAAGGCATCGCGCTGCGCGCGTCCGACGTGGACATGATCTACCTGACCGGCTACGGCTTCCCGCTGCACCGCGGCGGGCCGATGAACTACGCCGACACGGTCGGGCTGTTCAACGTGGTGCAGGCGATGAAGCGATTCCAGCGGAACCCGCTGGACGATGCGGCGTTCTGGGAGCCGGCGCCGTTGCTGGCGCGGTTGGCGGGGGAGGGGAAGAGTTTCAGTTGAGCATGACCCGCGGTGCGCCTCTGTCCGGCAGTTGACAAAGGCGTTCAAGTCTCTACTTGGGTGCCATGAGTTGGCGATTTTGCGAGGCGAGTTCAACAATGCCTGACCTTCCTCTTCCTGACCCGAGGAGAATCTTCTTCCCGTACGCTGCAGAGGCGACGGAACGAGTCCAGAGAGGTGGTGGCCGATTTGTTTACTACACATCGGCTGAAACAGCCTTCCGCATCCTGTCCAGCAAAGAGATCTGGATGCGAAGCACCCGCACCATGAACGACTACATGGAAGTGCAGCACGGGATTGAGTGCGTCCATGGTGCCTTTGGATCGGATGGAGGCCGCGCCTTTGCCGCTGCTGTAGATGCCATCTTCCCGGGTCTCTTCGCCGAGATTGACGGTCTTTACAAGGGATGGGCGCCAGGCTTCCAAGCCGATACGTTCGTCACCTGCGTCTCCGAGCACTCAAGCAACGATGATCGGTACGGGCGGCTGTCGATGTGGCGCGCGTATGGTGGGCGCGCAGGCGTTGCGATTGTGCTCAACGGCGACGTGATGTTCCGTGAATCAGACGCGCTCGCGGCCTACAGCAGCCCAGTGGCGTACATGGAGACGCAAGACGTGGCAGCCCAGTTGCAGAGCATCGCGGTCGAGTTCGTGCGGCACTTCGACTTCTTGCACGGTCTCGGCCGCGATGCGATGCGGAACTACCTCCTCCAAATGCTGCGACTAGCCGCGGTTTGTACAAAGCATCCGGGATTCGAGGAGGAGAAGGAGTGGCGAATCGTTTCTTCGCCATCCATACAACGATCTGACCTACTTGCAGAGTCCGTTGAGGTAGTTGGCGGTATTCCCCAGATCGTGCTGAAGATCAAGCTGGAAGATCATCCTGACAAAAACCTTGTCGGGTTACAAATTCCGGCGTTGATAGACCGAATTCTCATTGGTCCGACTGAGTATCCAGCCGTCGTTCATCGCGCGCTCTTTCACCTGCTCCTAGAGGCAGGCATGTCCAATCCGAGCGAGAGGCTGTTCACATCCAATATCCCACTTCGTGAAGTCCAAAGATGACCTGATCTGTGACTCAAGCGCCTCGCGTCGCCCAAGACGTCCAATACACGTGTGTCATTCGCTATGACAACGAGGTAGGCAATGGCGACCATGCGCATCTTGCAGGCAAGGAGTCGAAGTACCGCTTCGTTTCTCCAGAGCGATTGATCGCAGACTTCCAGAGCCAGATCGAAAGGCGGAACCATGAAAACCGTGACGCTTGAGGTTCGCAGCCCTTCGGACGCGATGGCCGATTTCGTTCAGACGTGGAAGTCGGGGAAGGCGCAGCGCAGTGCGCACATTGCGTTCGCCACGCCGGAGCTGCTGTGGAAGGTGCTCACTGCCAAGCGCTGGGAGCTTCTCAAGTCCCTGTTCGGCGCCGGGCCCGTCTCCATTCGAGAGGCCGCGCGCAAGGTCGATCGCGACGTGAAGGCTGTTCATTCAGACATCACGGCGCTTCTCCTGGCCGGTGTGCTCGATCGAACGGAAGAGGGGCGCATCGAGTTTCCGTATGAGGCCGTGAAGGTCGAGTTCCTGCTGCAAGCTGCATGACGACGGGCGCGATGAGTGCGAACCCTTCGCTTGAGCGTGCCGCTCGGCTCCAACCTTGGACGCACGATCAGGATGCATGCGCCCGCAGCCACTCCCGCAGCGCGTTGTTCAGCCGTGTCTGCCATCCAGCGCCGGTGCGCCTGAAGGACTGCACGATGTCGGCATCCAGGCGAATGTTCACGTGCTCCTTTGGTTCGGCCAGCGGCGGCCGGCCGCGCCGGGGCTGGAGCAGTTCAGTGGCGGCTGTCGTGCCGACCAGTTCCTTGAGAACTTCGTTCGCCGGCCGCGCCTTCTTGAACCAGGCCGCAGTGGCCTCGGGCGCATCGTCGTCGGTGCGTTCAGGCTTGGGTTTGCGCAGCGTCATAGAGCGTCCTTTCACGTTTGTTGGCGCGGCGAAGGCTGATCACATGCACGGCGCGTGCGCGCGGCGTGAAGACCAGCATATGCAAGTCGTCACCGATGAAGCCCATCGCCTGGAAGCGCTGCCCCTGGTAAGCCTTTCGGGTGTTTTCAGCGATCAAGGCGGTGCTCCACTCGAACTGTTCGGCCAAGGCGAACGGGATGCCACGCTCGGCGATGTTGCGCTCGTTCTTGGCTGGGTCCCAGGTGAAGCGCATTGAATTATTGTACCC
>JANNVF010000386.1:0-3707 GCA_031414315.1 Hyphomonadaceae bacterium
GCGCCTGGCACAGCGGCGGCGGCGCGGAAATCTTCGGCAACGGGCCGGGTGCTCCTTGCGCGTGCGGCACGCCGACGTCCACGTCGGCGCAGGCGACGGTGCATCAATACACGTCACAGGGGACGATGACGTTGCTGACACAGGATTGGTCGAACGCGGGGTTGATTACGGCGAATGACGACTGGTCCGGCGTGCCGGGCATCGTTGGTTATCTCGGTGATGATGCCTCCACTACGGCGACGCCACGGGATCCATCTACAATTCTCACTGACTTCCCAACGGTGGATGTGATTGCCAACCAGTCGGCACCTAACACCCTGACGGCGGGAGGCGTTGCGGAGTTTGACGGGATTGCTAACCCAACCGTCGCCCTGCAAGGCTCCGGCACTGCGGACAATCCGTTCTTGCGCATCAGCATCGACACCTC
The DNA here is from genome assembly GCA_031414315.1 of Hyphomonadaceae bacterium. Lineage (GTDB taxonomy): Bacteria > Pseudomonadota > Alphaproteobacteria > Caulobacterales > Aquidulcibacteraceae > VFBF01. The sequence continues at coordinate 428 of JANNVF010000386.1, forward strand.
CTGCAAACAGAACATCGTTTTCAATTGCTTGCTTCGAGACATCGACGGAGCAGCGGACAACGCCATCCAACCCATCGCAGTCCAGTATCGCGTTGGCAATTCTGGCAACTTCACTCAACTCCGGCTAATTGCCGATGCCACGAGCGGTCCGAGTTTGGCTACCTTAACCACGCCTGTCAGCGTCCTGCTGCCAGCCGGGGCCAACGGACAGCCTTTGGTACAAGTCCGGGTGATGACAGGCAACGCTGCCGGCAATGACGAGTGGGTGGGCATCGACGACATCTTGGTCACCGGTGATGCAGGGACCGGTCCCACCATCACCTGCCCCGGTCCCATCACGCAGAATACCGACCCCGGCGTCTGCACCGCGAGCGTCACTTGGAGCACTTCCACCACCGGCGTTCCGACGCCGGACGTGCAGTGCAAAGTGTCGGGCGGCGTGCTGCCGGTGAACACGCTCGTCACCTCGCCCTACAATTTCCCCAAAGGCACCACGATGGTCACCTGCACAGCCACGAACCTGTGCGGCACGAACGACTGCACGTTCAGCGTGACGGTGAACGACACGGAAAAGCCGGTGTTCAACTGCGGGCAGAACGAGACGGTCTCCTGCATGCAGGGCTGGGGCTTCACCTTTCCGATCGTCACGGACAATTGCGACGGGCTGATCTCCGGCAACGGCGTGCCGATCAGCACCACCACGAATTACAACTGCGGCTACACCTTCGTCGCCACGCGCATCTGGCAGGTGACGGACAGCTCGGCCAACACGACGTATTGCACGCAGGTCGTGAACTACGTGGACTTCATCCCGCCGACGATCACGGCCTGCCCGGCGGACGTGACGGTGCCCTGCCTCCTGGCCGTGCCGCCGCCGAATCCCGGCTCGGTGACGGCGAACAACCAGTTCGATCCGTGCGATCTGAGCACACCGCTGGTGCAGCATTACTCGGACGTGACCAATGGCACCGGGCCTTACACCATCTCGCGCACTTACCGCGTTTACGACGCGTGCAGCAATTTCACGCAATGCACGCAGACGATCACCGCGACGGCGGCGGGCAGTCCGCCCCTCATCACCTGTCCGGGGGCGACCGCGGTGCAGTGCTTCGCGGACATTCCCGCGCCGGACGCCGGGCTGGCGTCGTCTTCCGGCGGCTGCGGCACGTTGACGAACAGCTTTGTCGGTGACACCTACGCGACGAACGGGTGCGTCATCACGGTGACGCGCACCTACAAGGTGACGGATGAAGCGGGCAGCATGGCCACTTGCACGCAGACCATCACGGTGAGCGACACGACGCCCCCGGCGATCAACTGCGGCCAGAACGAGACCGTGTCGTGCATGCAGGGCTGGGGCTTCACGGTGCCCATCGTGATCGACAATTGCGACGGCCTCATTTCCGGCAGCGTGGTGGCGGTGAGCACGGCGACGAATTTCAACTGCGGTTACACGTTCGTCGCCACGCGCGTCTGGCAGGCCACGGACGCCTGCGGCAACACCGCCTTCTGCACGCAGGTCGTGACCTACGTGGACTTCATCCCGCCGACGATCACGGTCTGCCCGGCGGACGTGACGGTCGGCTGTCTGGCCGCCGCGCCCGCGCCGAATCCCGCTCTGGTGACGGCGGCGCACCTGTCCGACCCGTGCGACCTCAGCGTCCCGCTGGTGGTGCATTTCAGCGATGTGACCAACGGCACCGGGCCTTCCTACGTCATCACGCGCACCTACCGGGCTTATGATGCATGCAGCAACGCCGCGACATGCGTTCAGACCATCACGATACAGGACACCACGCCGCCCGCACTGACCGCGTGCCCGGCCTCCTTCTCGCTGCTCGCCACCGGCCCATCCGGCGCGATGGCGACCTACACAGTCCCGACGGCGACGGATTGCGACCCGGCCACGCCGGTGGTGACGTGCAGCCCGTCGAGCGGCAGCACCTTCCCGGTCGGCCCGACATTGGTGACGTGCAGTGCGACGGATACGGCGCTGAACGTAGGACAATGCAGTTTCACCATCACGGTGACGAACCTGCCGGTGACGGGCTTGCAGGCACAGATCAACGCGGCGAATCCCGGCGACACCATCGTGGTGGCCGCTGGCACTTACGCGGGCGTGACGATTCCCAAAAACCTGACGCTGGATGCCAGCGGCGGCGGCGTGGTGATTACGGGCGCGTCGCCCGCGCTCACGGTCACGATGGGCATGGTGAACATCATCGGCGGCACTTACACGACGGCGACGGATGACCCGACGATCCTCGTCACGGGCGGTTCGCTGTCGTTACGGCAGACGTTGGTGGAGGAATCCACCGGGTTCATCCAGGTGGGCATCGTGGTCACGGGCACCGGCGCTCTCGACCTCGGCACGGGCGGCGATCCAGGATTGAACACGTTGAAGTTGAGCATGGCCGGCCTGGCCGTCAGCAACGACACGGCCACGGCGATTTCCGCCCTCGGCAACGTGTGGAAGCAGGACGGCACGACGCTGACGTCCAACGGCGCGATTGAGGACGAGATTTACCACGCACTCGACAACGGGGCGAAGGGCTACGTGCGCTACGTGGCAAACAACATTTACGTGACGGCGAATAGCGGCAGCGTCCAGCGCGGCATCGACGCGGCGACGGCGGGCGAGACCGTCTTCGTGGCGGCGGGCACCTACACGGAAACCGTGACGGTGAACAAGGCGCTCACCTTGTCCGGCGCGAACGTCGGCCAGCCCGGCTGCATGGCGCGCGGCCCGGAGAGCACCATCGCGGGTGGCCTGGGCACGGCCCTCACGGTGGCGTCGGACGACGTGACGGTGGACGGCTGCGAGATGACGGGCGCCACGGGCATCAGCTCGCTCGGCCGCATCGGCGTGGCCTTGCGCAACAACAAGGTGACGGCCATCGCGGTGGGCATCAACGCGGGGGCCGTGGTGACGACGGCTTTGAGGAACCTCGCCGTTGAGGACAATTGCATCGCGCTCGCCGGGCAACTGGCCGGGCCGACGACGCCGACCATCGGCGTGTTCCTGAGCGCGGTCAGCGGCGCGCAAGCGCCGGTGGTGAGCGGCAACGAGGTGAGCGGCGGCTTCTACGGCTATCTGCTCTATGATTTGCAGGCAGCGGCGGCGACGGTCGTGACGGGCGGCACCATCACAGGCGTCAAGCAGGGCGTGGCGGTGGTGAACATCAATCCGGTCACGCTGGCCGCATTCCGCGCGTCCACTTTCGGCGTGAGCGGCGTCGCCATGTCGGGCTTCACCGGGAGTCACCCGGCGGTGGCGGGG
>JANNVF010000387.1:0-15286 GCA_031414315.1 Hyphomonadaceae bacterium
GACGATGCCACCGCGCGGGGGGCTCGCATCCTCTGCCGTTTTCGTGGGGGTGGAGCAGGCCGCGAGCGCGAGGAGCGCGCCGGCCGCCAGAAGTCTGAATTTCATCGGAAAGTCTCCCGCGATGTGATGTCGTGTGATCGGCGGGCGGGCGTGTGGCGTCAAGGCGGGAACCGCTAACCGGGCCGCAGCGCGGCGAATTCCGCCCGGTCGCGGATCTGGTTCATCAGCGTCGCCTTGCAGCAGAGCTTGCCCTCCGGCGTCAGCACCTGCACTTCCACGAACGCGGCCGCGCGCGAGCGGTTGACGACGCGCGCCTCGACCTTGAAGTCGCCCGGCGCCATCGGCCGGAAGTAGGTGAGGCGCATGTCCTGCGTCAGATGCGTGCCGCCCTCGATCGACGCCATCGCGAACACCGCCGCCTGGTCGACGACGCAGCCGACATAGCCGCCGAACGCAAAGCCCATCGGCGAGCAGTGCTCCTTGAGCAGATGCCAATCGCAGAACACCGCGCCTGCTTCCCAGCGGGTGAGCTTCAGCGTCGTGTCAAACTTGAGCGAGCGCACGTGCGCGGGCGGCTCGCCCACGCCACGCATCATCATGTCGAGCCAGTGTTCGTCGGACGTGGGTTCGTCGGAAACGTTGCTCAAATCGTCGCCCCACCGTCGATGACAAACGTCTGGCCGGTGGTGAAGGCGCCCGCCTTGCCGGCCAGGAACACCGCCATGCCGGCGATTTCGTCGGGATCGCCGATGCGGCGCAGTGCAGCGCCTGCGGTGGAGCGCTCGAGGATTTCCGGATTGTCCCACAGCGCCTTGGCGAAGTCGGTCTTGACCAGCCCCGGCGCGATCGTGTTCACGCGCACGTTGGACGGCCCGAACTCCACCGCGAGGTTGCGCGCCAGCTGCATGTCGGCCGACTTGGAGATGCAGTAGGCGCCGAGCACCGGCGAACCACGCAGGCCGCCGATCGACGAGATGATCGTGATCGCGCCGTTCTTCCGCGCCAGCATCTGCGGCGCGACCATCTGGATCAGCCAGTGGTTGGAGACGATGTTGTTCTGCAGGATCTTGGTGAACTGGTCGTCGCTCATGCCGGCCATCGGCCCGAAATAGGGGTTCGACGCGGCGTTGCAGACCAGGATGTCGATCTTGCCGAACGCCTTGTTTGTCTCGTCGACAAGGTTCTGCAGCGCGCCTTTGTCGGCGATGTTGGCGGTGACGGTGATCGCGGCCTTGCGCCCGACTGCCGTGTTGATCTCGTCGCGCGCGGCATCGCAGGCATCCTGCTTGCGCGAGGAAATGACCACGTTGGCGCCATGCTCGGCGAGCCGGTGCGCGATCGCCTTGCCGATGCCCTTGGAGGAGCCGGTGATGAGGGCGCTCTGGCCGGTGAGATCGAACAGGGTGGACATGCGGGCTTCCTCCGGGGTTTTGCCGGACGATAGGGGCCCGCGCCCCCGCCGCCAACCCTCCCGTTGGCGCGTGCTTGTTCACGCTGGCGAAACAGGACCGCGCGTCTCCTGACGCGCCCGGTGTTGTGTCCTGTCTCGCTGCTGGCGGTTGAATCACCGCAGCGCCTCTGGAGACGCGCGGTCCTGTTCAAACTGCCCAGACTCTGACCATCGCCGTCGCGCAGTTGTACACTGGTGTGGAGACCGGCAGGACACCGCGTTTCCCTCACGTTTCGAGGGACAGTTTGAGTCACGGTTGATGCGCGCCAACGCGCACCACACGGTCGCGTGGCGGACAGAAATTATCTCGTCCGACGGCGCCAAAACCGTCGTAGAATGCGCGCATGAACACTGAAAACGCACTCGCTCCAGCACGGCTCGATCAGCTTATCGCCACACTGCTCGCCGTCCTCGGCGCGTCGGTGCGCTTTGCGCTGGCCGTTTTGCAGGAGTGCGCGGCGGTGAAGGCGCGCGTCGTGGAAGCGCTGCGGATCTGCGAGCAGGAAGGCTGGGCGCTGCGCTGCGAAGGCGAGGACGACGCGACGGCTGAAGCACGCATGAAATACATCGCGTGGATCGCGCGCGATCCACGGGCCGCGCGGCGGCGCATGGTGCGCGGATTGCGCGGCTGGGAGGCGCATCGCTATGCGCACTGCATGCCGGTGTTGTGCCTGCCGCCGCCCGCGATGGGCGATGTATTGGCGGATGCGTGCGGATTTGAAGCGGCGTTGTCTGATACGAGCTAACGCCCCCGTACCGGCGGCGTCCAGCCGGCCGGAACACCGCCCCCCCAGCCGGCGGGAAGCCGGCGCTACGAACTCTCTCCCACTTGCGGGCCAGAGAAGGAAACGCACGCCCATTTGCCAAATCATCCCTCGCATGAGACGCCCCGACCCATGGACGCCAATCTCCCGATCTTCCTGCTCGCGCTCACCGGCGCGGGTCTGTTCGCGGGCCTCATCGGCGGGCTCTTCGGCGTCGGCGGCGGCATCGTCATCGTGCCGGCGCTCTATCACGTGATGGGCGCGCTCGGGATCGAGGACGATGTGCGCGCGCACGTGGCGGTGGCGACCTCGCTCTCCACGATCATCGCGACCTCGTGGCGCTCGCTCGCCACCCACGCCAAGGCCGGCGCCGTGGACTTCAGCGTGCTCAAGGCGTGGACGCCATGGATCGCCGTCGGTGCTGCGATCGGCGCGCTCACGGCGGGCGCCGTGGACGGGCAGGTGCTGCTCGTCGTATTCGGTGTCGGGCTGTTGCTGATCGCCGCCAACATGGCGTTCGGTCGCGAAAGCTGGCGGCTCGCGCAGGACATGCCGACCGGCGTCGCACGCGGCGGCATCGCCGGCGCTATCGGCGCGCTGTCGGCGATGATGGGGATCGGCGGCGGCGCGTTCGGCGTGACGGTGATGACGCTGTGCGGGCGCCCGATCCATCAGGCGGTGGCGACCGCCTCGGGCTTCGGCGCCGCGATCGCGATCCCGGCGGCGCTGATCAATGTCTATACGGGCTGGGGCGTTGCGGGCCTGCCACCTTGGTCGGCGGGCTACGTGAACCTGCCGGGCTTCGTCATTCTCGCGCTGCTCACATCGATCACCGCGCCGATCGGCGCGCGCCTCGCACATCGTCTCGATCGCGTCCGTCTCAAGCAGGCGTTCGCGGTGTTTCTCGCGATCACCGCAGCGAACCTGCTCTACGAGGCTTTAGTCCTGCAGCCGTAGCAGCTGGCCGCGGACCTGGAATTCTTCGAGGCGGTTGAGAAAGCTCTGGCCCAGCAGGGACCTGTCGAGCCCGCGCTCGATCACCATCGCCTCCACGTCGCGCACACGCACCGTGCCGACCTGCACGCGCTCCAGTTTGATTTTCGCAGCTCGCGCCACACCGCTCGCGGTACGCATGCGCTCGGTGTAGGCGAGGTGACGCACATCGATGCCGGCCGCGCGCGCATCGTCCTGGGTCAGCGTGACGAACGTGGCGCCGGTATCGACCAGCAACGTCACGCTGCGCCCGTTGACCCGCGAGACCGCGTGCCAGTGGCCGTCATCGCCCCGCTGCAACGCCGCCGAGCCGGCGGACGCGTCCTGCGCGCACAGCGCGATCGTCACGGCGAAAAGCAAAGCGCGCATGGCCCCCCCCGGAAGGCTCCATCAGAACACACCCGCAGTTAGGGGCGCGTTCACGAACGAGGTTAGGCGACGGGTTACCCTGTCTGGCGGGCCGCGCGACGTTCCGGCAGCGCCGCCATGATCGCCTCCCGCTCGGCCGGCGACAAGCGTGACCAGGAGCCGATCTCCTTCAGCGTCCGCCCGCAGCCGACGCAGAGGCTGGTCATGCCGTCCACTGCGCAAACCTTGATGCAGGGGGACGCAATCGGGGCGGGCGCGGTGGCTTCCATGAGGTTTGGCTAGGCCAAGCCGCATGTCGCCTCAAGCCTCAGCGGCAAGACGTATTGTTTTTCGATAATTTCATATTGACATTCGATGGTTCATATCGTAAATCGATAACATCGAAATTCGATGAAGCTGGGGTGCATCCAAACGGGGCCTCGTCGGCATCGAAGGGGAGCAACGGGCGCGATGGACGCGCACGGCGCTCCAGAGAGCCAAAGGAGAGACAGTCATGAAACCGGCCGAAATCGTCACGGTCGTCGTCGCCATACCGGTCATCGTCGCGCTGCTTGCAGCCGAGGTGGCCGCAAGCCGCGCGCCCGCGCCGCTGCCGGCCGCCCGTACAGCGCAGGTCGAAAGCCTGTCGCCGGCGTTCTTCGATGAAATCGTCGTTTCCGCGAAGCGCACCACCAAGGGCTGATCACCGCCCCGGAAAGCCCCCCGAAGGCAGCTCCGGTCGCTCTGGTCGATCCAAGCCGAACCATCCAATCCAACAGGAGATTTTTCCATGCGTAGCCTGATTATCGCCGCCCTCGTCGCCATCCCGGCCCTCAGTGGCGCGGCCTCTGCGGACGACGCCCGCATGAGTCAGACCGAATTTGTCCGGGCAGCCCGCTGCCTCTCGTTCGCCAACCTTACAGCGCTGCAGTCCGACAAGCCCGATACCTCGGCGCTCGTCGCCCGGTTCAATGCGGAGATGGCCGTGAAGCCCGACGATATTCAGCGCCGGGCCAGCAGCGAAACCCGGCGGACCCTGATCTATGCGCTCCAGGCCGACACGCCGCAGGAAGTTCAGAAGCTGAAGGACCGCCGCGACCGCCTCTGCAGCGAGTTCATCGAAATGCCGGTGGTGGCCCAGTACTAGGCTTCTGCCGGGAAGAGTGACCCTTGCGTCATCTTGATGCGAGGCGTCGAGGCTTCCATAGTCGATGGCTAAGGCGAGGCGCCCGCCTGCCGTCGATGAGGTTGGCTCGATGAACCTGGAATTCAGCAAGGAAGATATCGCGTTCCGGGACGAAGTCCGGACCTTCATCAAGGACAACTACCCGGCCCATGTGCGCGACATCGAAAGTCGCGACCAGATGTCGAAGGAAGATTTCCTCGCCTGGCACAAGATCCTGGGCAAGAAAGGGTGGGCCGCGCCGGCATGGCCGAAGGAATACGGCGGCACCGGCTGGACCACGACACAACGCTACATCTGGGGCGAAGAGAACGCGCTGGCGGAAACCGTCCCGCCGCTGCCGTTCGGCGTCGCGATGGTCGGGCCCGTGATCTACACGTTCGGCACGCCGGAACAGAAATCCAAGTTCCTGCCGCGGATTCTGAGCGGCGAAGACTGGTGGTGCCAGGGCTATTCCGAACCCGGCGCCGGCTCCGACCTCGCTGGCGTGCGCACAACTGCGGTGCGCCAGGGCGACAAGTACATCATCAACGGCCAGAAAACCTGGACGACACTCGCCCAGCACGCCGACTGGGGCTTCTTCCTGTGCCGCACCAATCCGGACGCGAAGAAGCAGGAAGGCATTTCTTTTATCCTCGTCGACATGAAGACGCCGGGCGTCACCGTGCGCCCGATCATCATGCTCGACGGCGGTCACGAGGTGAACGACGTCTTCCTCGACAACGTCGAGGTGCCGGTCGCAAATCTTGTCGGTCAGGAAAATCAGGGCTGGACCTGCGCCAAATTTTTGCTGGCGCACGAACGATCGGGCATCGCCGGGGTGGCGCGCTCCAAGCGCGGCGTGGAGCGGCTCAAGGATCTGGCGCGCGCAGAACTGGCCGATGATGGCCGGCCGCTGATTGGCGACCAGGACTTCAAGCGCAAGATCGCTGAACTCGAGATCGACCTGTCGGCGCTGGAGTACACTGAGCTGCGGGTGCTCGCGAGCGAGAGCGCCGGGAAGGGCCCGGGCGTGGAAAGCTCGCTGCTGAAGGTGAAGGGCACCGAAATCCAGCAGCGCCTTACGGAACTGGCGATGGAGGCGGTGGGCAACTACACGATGCCGTACTTCCGTAGCTTCGGCGACGGCAATGAAGGCGACATCGGCCCCGAATACGCGAAGATGACCGCGCCGAGCTATTTCAACATGCGCAAGACGTCGATCTACGGCGGCTCCAACGAAATCCAGCGCAACATCATCGCCAAGATGGTGCTGGGGCTCTAGGGCGACGCACCTGCGGCCGCCGCACACAGATCAACGTTCGCTCAAGAGGGCGGGCATCACGACAAAATCAGAACACGACGCTCCGGGAGACGCCCACATGGATTTCAATTTCACCGACGAGCAATCGATGCTCCGGGACTCGATCGCGAAGTTCGTCGCGGCCGAGTATGACTTCGACAAGCGCAAGGCGATCCTCAGCTCGGCCGACGGCTGGTCGAAGAAGGCATGGGGTACGTTCGCGGAGCTTGGCCTGATGGCGGCGCCGCTGCCGGAAGCGTACGGCGGCCTCGGCGGCGGACCGATCGACACGCTCGTCATCATGGAAGAATTCGGCAAGGGCCTCGTGGTCGAGCCGTGGATGTCGACGGTCGTGATCGGCGGCGGTTTCATTGCGAAGGCGGGCAGCGAGGGCCAGAAGCAGGAGCATTTGAACGCGATAGCCGTCGGCGAGGCCATCGTCGCGTTCGCGTATGCCGAGCCGAAAGGCCGCTACAATCTGGCCGATCTCACCACCACCGCGAAGAAGGACGGCGCGGGCTACACGCTGAACGGCCATAAGGCAGTGGTCATCGGCGGGCCGCAGGCCACGCACTTCATCGTCACCGCGCGCACGGCCGGCGGCCAGCGCGACGCCAAAGGCGTGTCCGTATTCATCGTGCCGAAGGGCGCGAAGGGTGTGACGACGCGGGACTACGCGACGGTCGATGGCCAGCGCGCGTCGGAAGTGTATTTCGAGAACGTCGCGCTCGGCGCCGATCATCTCATCGGCGCGGCCGATGGCGCACTGCCGCTGATGGAGCAGGTGATCGACGAGGCGATTGCGGCGCTGAGCGCTGAGGCGGTCGGCACGTTCAGGCTGATGCATTCGCTGACGCTCGAATACGCCCGCCAGCGCAAGCAGTTCGGCGTCGCGATCGGGTCGTTCCAGGTGCTGCAGCACCGCATGGTCGACATGTTCATGGCGACCGAGCAGTCGATCTCGATGGCCTACATGGCGACGCTGAAGCTCGGCGAGCCGGCGCGGGAACGCGCGATGGCGGCGAGTGCTGCGAAGGTGCAGATCGGCAAGGCCGGACGCTTCATCGGGCAATCTGCGGTGCAGATCCATGGCGGCATGGGCGTCACCGAGGAAATGCGGGTGGGCCACTACTTCAAGCGGGCAACGATGATCGACGCCCAGTTCGGCAATGTCGATCACCACGTGCGCCGGTTCACCGGCCTCTCCATGCCTGAAGCCGCTTAGGAGATCGCGTGATGCTGGAGATGCGCCCCAACTGCGAGTGCTGCGACACCGACCTCGCGCCCGATCAGGCCGGCGCGATGGTCTGTTCGTTCGAGTGCACGTTTTGTGCGACGTGCACCGATGCGCTCAACGCCAAATGCCCCAACTGCGGCGGCGCGCTCGTGGCGCGACCGACGCGGGCGGCGGCGGCGTTGACCAGGTTTCCAGCCTCCACCACGCGCAAGCTGCGCGCCGAGCCGTGTCTTCCGACGAACTAGCTAACGTGCATCCGCCGCGGCGCGGGCCCAGCCGGTGATGGCGTAGCGCCCCGCTTGCGCGAACGGCGTCACGCTGGTCACCGCGTGCAGCTGCGGCACGGTGAACACGTCGAGCGTGTTGAAGTCCGGCATGTAGCCGTCCAGCACGTGGCGCGCGTCGTCGAAGAACAGCAGTAGCCCGCCCCAGTCGAACAGCCAGCGCCGCGTGAAGCCTATCACGTACGCCGCGCGCCGGTTGTGCGCGGGCATCAGATCGTTGTGGGTGGTGAGAAAGCAGCCGGGCTCATAGAGCGTCGCCTGCGCGTCAAGCCGGGTGATGTCGGCATGGCCGGTGAGGCGGCGCAGGAAGTCTATCAGCGGCGCGCTGTTCAGGAACTCGAACACCGCGTGCAGGAGGTGGCCCGGATGCTGGCTTTGCTGGTAGGCGGTGAGCATCGGAAACGACTTGTAGACAAACGAGAAACGATCGCCAGCGCGCGCGACAGCCAACGCGATGCGCGTGTCCGACCAGTCGATGCTTGGACCAGACAGCACAAGCGGGGCGCCGTTTGCGTCGAGCGTTGCAGTGTCGAACGGCGTTGCATTCTCAAGACAGTCGGCGATGAGCGCCGCAGAGTCGGGTGCAAGAATGCTCTGCACGCGCAGGCGTCCATGCTCTGCGAATTGTTGCGCAAGCGCAGCCACATCAAGTGCTGGATTGAGGCGCAAGGCGGTCATCGCGCCGCTCCTATCACGCGGGCCGGCGTTGTGCGACCAGCGGCCAGAACAGGTTGAGCGCGAGCCCGCCCATGACCAGCGTCATGGCGGCGAGTTTCCACGGCGGCAGCGGCTCCGACAGCACCAGCGCCGACGCTCCCATCCCGAACACCGGCACCAGCAGCGCCATCGGCGTCACCGCGGCCGCCGGGTGGCGCGCCAGCAGCCAGCCCCACGCCGCGTAGCCGAACAGCGTGTTGCCCACGGCCTGCCAGACGACCGCCGCCCAGGTGATCGCGCGTGCGTGGGTGAGGCCATGCTGGATTGCTGGCCAGCCATCGAAGATCAGCGACAGCGCCAGCAGCGGCGGTACGGAAAACAGGCTCGCCCACACGACATAGGCCAGCATGTTCACCTGCCCCGCCGCCTTCGCCACCAGATTGCCCGACGACCAGCTCAGCGCGGCGAGCAGCACAAGCCCGATGCCGAGCGGCGTCGCGGTGGCGTCGGTGTGCAGCAGGATGACGCCAAGGCCGGATGTCGCCAGCGCCAGCGCCACGATCTGGAACGGGCGCACGCGCTCCCCCGTCAGGCGCATGGACAACGCGATCGTGAAGAAGATCTGCGTCTGCACCACGAGCGAGGCAAGTCCGGGCGTGATGTCGTTGCGCATGGCGATGAACAGCAGGCCGAACTGCCCGGCGCCGATCAGCAGACCGTAGGCCGCGAGGTTGCGCCACGAGACTGCGGGGCGCTTCAGGAAGAACGCCAGCGGCACAAGCACGAGCGCAAAGCGCAGCGTGGCCAGCAGAAGCGGCGGCAGATCCTCCAGCGCGATCTTGATGACGACGAAATTCGTCCCCCACACCGCCATGACGGCGATGGCGAGCAACAGGCGGGGCAGCGGTAGAAGAGCTGAAGCCATCGCGCGAAGCGGGTCGCACGTTTCGCCGACGGCGACAATCGCGCCGCTAGATCGGCATCCGCATGATTTCCTGGTAGGCCTGGATCACCTGATCGCGCACGGCCATCACGGTTTCCAGCGTGGTTTCCGCCTGCGCGATCGCGGTCACCACATTGACGATGTCGGCTTTGCCCGCGACGGCGGCCATGCCGGCGCTCTCGGCCTGCCGCACCGATGTCGTTGCGTCGCCGAGCGCGTTCTGCACGAGCTTGCCGAAGTCGATGGTGTCGACATTGTCGGACCCGCCGCCACCGCCACCGGCGCGCATCGCGGACGCCGCAGCGTCGAGATAGGCTTTTGAAGCTGAGAGTGGATCGACGGCCATCTAGTGTGTTCCTCTAGCGGCGCAGCAGATCGAGCGCGCGGGTGGTCATCGCGCGGGCATTCTCGATCATGTTGAGGTTGGCTTCGTAGGCGCGCGTCGCTTCGCGCAGATCCATCATTTCGGTGAGGCTGTCCACGTTCGGCAGCTTCACGTATCCCGTCGTGTCCGCTGCAGGGTGCGACGGATTGTACTGAAGCCGAAACGCGGTGGGGTCATCGGCCGCGCCGGTGACGCGGACCCCGCGCACGCCGTCGTCGAGCCTCTTTTCTTCCAGCATCGGCATGCGCCGGCGGTAGGGGTCGCCGCCCGGCGTCTGCGCCGTGGAGTTGGCGTTGGCGACGTTCTCGGCGGCGATTCGCATCCGCATGGTCTGCGCACGCAGGCCCGAAGTCGCCGCCGCCATCGTGGCGCGCATGTCGTCGGCCATCTCAGCTCATCCCTTCAAGACGAATCAACGGCCCGGCGCCCGTGCCGCCATCCGCATCAGTTGCAGGCCTTTTTGATAGAGCGAGAGCCCGGTCTCGAACTGCATGCGCGTCTCCATCGCGCGCATGGCCTGATCCTCGAGCACCACGGAGTTGCCGTCGAGCGTCGTTTCGCTGTCGGGACGCGAGATGGTGCGGGCCGAGACTCGTGTCACGTCACCGCCATGCTTGGACGCGCGCTCCATCGCCTTGTCGAAGGCGGCGGCGTCCACGTCGCGCGGTGTGAAGCCGGGCGTCGACGCGTTGGCGATGTTTTCCGCGATCAAGCGTTGCCGGTCGCCGAGGAAATCGAGGCGCGCGCGCAGCAGGGCGAAGTAGGGGGTGTCGGAGATGCTCACGACTCACAGCATCTGCGAACGTGGTTAACGGGACGTTTACCAACACGGCCCAGCGCGGGGTGTGAAGAAACGGAGAGTCCAGAATGGACGTTCTCGACTGGGTGCGCGCGCTGGTCGCGCTGGTCACGACATTGGCGCTGATCGGCGGCGCGGCGCTCCTCGCGCGCAGGCTCGGCATGCTGCAGGGCGTGGTGGCCGGGCAGGCGCGGCGCATGCGCGTGAGCGAACGGCTCGCGCTCGATCCCCGCCGCAGCGTGGTGATCGTGCGCGTCGACGACGAAGAGCACGTGATCCTGCTCTCGCCGTTCGGGGATCTGAAATTGGGCGCCGTCGCCAAACCTCCCCCGCGTGCGGGGGAGGGAGATGTGAGCGAAGCGAGCGAGGGTGAGGGCACGTGAGACGCTTGAGCTCCTTCTCCCGTCGTGCCCTCACCCTGACGTCGCTGCGCGCCGTCTGTCCCTCTCCCGCCAGCGGGCGAGGGTTGGGATTGGCGCTCTTCATCGCAGCGCTTTGCCTGCCGTCGCTTGCCTTCGCGCAGGACGCGGCGCCGGCGATCAACATCGACCTCGGCTCCGGTGGCGGTCTCACCGAGCGGATGCTGCAGCTGGTGGCGCTGGTCACGGTGCTGTCGATCGCGCCGTCGATGCTGATCATGACCACGAGCTTCGTGCGCATCGTGGTGGTGCTGTCGCTGCTGCGCACGGCCATCGGCCTGCAGCAGGCGCCACCGAACGCGGTGATCGTGTCGCTGGCGCTGTTTCTGTCGGCGTTCGTGATGCAGCCGACCTGGGAGGCGGCGTGGCGCGACGGGGTCAAGCCCGTGATGGATCAGGAGATGACGCTGGAGGAAGGTTTCCCGCGCATGTCGGCGCCGGTGAAGACGTTCATGCTGGCCCACACGCGGCAGGAGGATCTGGGCCTGTTCATCGGGATGGCGAAGCTCGATCCCGCGCCGCAGAAGGCCGAGGACACGCCGATCCGCGTGGTTATTCCCGCGTTCATGATTTCGGAGCTGCGCCGCGCGTTCGAGATCGGCTTCATGTTGTTCATCCCGTTCCTGGTCATCGACCTGGTGGTGTCATCGCTGCTGATGAGCATGGGGATGATGATGGTGCCGCCGGTGACGATCAGCCTGCCGTTCAAGCTGATCTTTTTCGTGCTGGTGGACGGCTGGCGACTGGTGGCGGGAAGCCTTGTCGAAAGCTTCATGGCCGGCGCGCCGCCGGGCGGTTAGTCGGGCATGAACCGGCTGAATTAGCCGTTCAAACCATAGTGCGCTGTCAGGCGGGCGCCGAAATCATCGGTGCGGCCGGCCAGCATCACGGAAATGGCGCGGAGAAGTGCTGTCCACATGGTGGTCGTCCCTCAGACGGTACTCACCAGTATGAAGCCTCAAGCCTACGATTCGGTTGCGTGCCGCGAAGAAACTCTGCGCGGGTGTGACATTTGGGTGGCGCCTGCGGCGGTGACCGGGCCGCTGCAAGCTCAGGACCCGATGGCCACGAGCCGAAGCGTGCTGCCGTCGGCGCCCCGGTCGATGGTCTCCACACGCCACGCAGACACCGCGCCGTCACTGCTGCGCAGGCAGATCGCGCCTTCGCGTTCGAGCTCGCGCACGGCGATAGGATTGCGACGCAGGGTGCCCTCGCCGCAGGCCTTCACCGTTGCACGACGCGCGGCCGCCACCCGCATCCGGGCGCCGTTCGCGACGCCGAGGAACAGGCCATAACCGTTCCGGTCCGGCGCGAACCACAGGTCCGTCTGGCGGTGCGATCCGGGCCCGTCCACGTCGATGAACCGCCCCTGCCGCACCATCACCCGGTCGAGCCGCACAGGAACCGGCGGCGCGGGTACGGTGGCTGCGACCGCCATCTCGGCGACAAGCTCAGCCGGTTCGGCGCTGATTGGCTCGACCGGCGCGCGGGGCAGGGTGCGCAGAATGGGCGCTGGCACGAAGGTGTCGCGCCAGTCTTCAAAGGTCCGCGTCATGGCGGGGACCGGCGGCGCGACGGGGACGGGCGGTGCGACGGCGATGGGCGGTGGGAGCGCGGCAGCGACGATCGCCTCTGCTGGCGCCTCCGCGATTTCGGGCGCAACGACAGGCGCGGTCGCGGCGGGCGCGGAGACCGGCATCGGGAGCGGCGTCCGCTCCGGAATGGCGGCGAATTCCTGCGCTGCCGGCGCATACGACGCGCGCCAGCGCTCGGCCTCGTCGCGCACCTGATCGCGATAGTACCAGCCGGCCGCGCCTAGACCGCCGACCGCCAGCAGCACCAGCGCCGAGATTGGCGACGAGCCGCGCCGCTCCTCGTAGACAGGTGGCGGCGGGGCCATGGCGGCGCTGGAGAACCCGACCCGGATCGGTGGCGGGCGCGCGGGCGGCAGCGGCGCGTCGATCGCGGCGGCTTTCTCGGCCCCCGCCATCCTGGAGCGCAGCGGATCGCGCAGCCGGATCCATGCGAGATCGACGGACTCGCCCTCCCAGTCCTGCATGTCGATGATCGGCGCCTTGTCGAACGGCGAGGGCGGCTGGGTCCGGTCGGACAACACCGAGATCAGCGCCCCGCGGCCGTAGCCGGCGGTCGCCTCTCCCAGCACCCACGGCGAGGTCGCTGCCTGCTTCGACCAGATGACCACCACGCACGCGCTGTTGGCGAGAGCGGTCGATACCGCCTCGCTCCAGCTGTCGCCCGGCCTCTCGCCGCGGTCCCACCAGACGGCGTGGCCGTCCGCCGCGACCCTATGGGCGATAAGGCGCGCGAGCTTGCGCTGCGCGCGGTGATAGGAAATGAACGCCTGGCTCATGGCCATCCCGCTGTCTTTGCCCGCCGCTCCCATACTCCCTGTAGCGCGAAGCACATGCGCAGCGCTTGCCGAAAGCGCTGTTGTTGCGGTCATTTCATCATGACCCGCGCACGCAACATGCCGGAACCGATCGGCGAGCCCTGGCCGGCGATCTGCCTCGTGCGCCCGCAGATGGGCGAGAACATCGGCGCGGTGGCGCGGGTGATGCTGAATTTCGGGCTGACGGGCCTGCGTTTGGTGGAGCCGCGCGACCGCTGGCCCAACCCGAAGGCGGCGGCCGTCGCGTCGGGCGCGGATGCGGTCCTCGATGCGGCCCGGCTGGAATGGCGGCTGGAGGATGCGATCGCGGATGCGACGCTCGTTGTCGCGGCCACGGCGCGGCCCCGATCGATCGAGAAGGATGTCTGGAGCCCACGGGAGTGCGCTGAAAAGCTGCGCGGCGCGGTGGCGGCCGGCGAACGCCCCGTGGTGCTATTCGGCGCTGAAGCGATGGGCCTGACCAGCGAGGAGATTGCGCGCGCCGATGCGGTCATGACCTTCCCGGTCAATCCGGGCTTTGCCTCGGTCAACCTGTCGACGTCCGTGGCGATCTTCGCGTTCGCGTACGGCGAGACCCGCCAGAGCGGGGAGACCCCGCGTTGGTTCCAGGACATGCAGGACCCGCCAGCGGCCCATAGCGAATTGGAAGGACTTTTCCTGCACTTCGAAACGGAGCTGGAGCGCGGTCGATTCTATCACCCCGAGGACAAGGCGCCTTTGATGCGCCAGAATTTGCGGAACACTTTGCTCAAGGCGCGGTTGACCGAGCAGGAAGTCCGTACGCTGCGCGGCGTGATCAAGGCGCTGACGATCGGGCGCGGTGGCCGGAAAAAGGACGAGACGCCGGACGAATGACGGCCAGTTCACCTGAGACGCGAATTGGGTTATTCACTGCGTCGCGCTGTTCGGAAAAGGACGATTGATGCGCTGGATGCGCCGCCTGCTGAAACCCGGCGAAACGGATCGTCCGGTGATCTCGCCGTGGGGCGGCGAGCAGGTCGACGTCGATCTCTATTGGGCGCAGGCGTGGGCGGATCTGCGCATCCGTCAGGGCGAGATGGCGCGGCGGCTGAAGCTCACCGACGCCACGTGGCGGGTCAACCAGGACGCCGGCCTTATTGAGTTCGAACGCGCCGACGGGATCATGGTGCGCGCGCCGGTGCAGATCATCGGCTCGTGGAATCCGCGCAACGAGATGTTCACCTGGGGCTGGGACCACCCGAGCGTCCACACTCGCTGCCGGGCCGACGCCGAGCGCACGCGCTGGTTCGGCGATGCCCACGAAGTCAACGAACTCACCCGCCGCCAGGTGCGCGTCAGCGAAGCCGAGGCGTGGCGGCTGACGGCGGTGGCCATGAAGGTCAACGCCGCGCAGGGCGCCTATCGCGGGCCGACCGAAGGCCCCGTGGTGTTCATGACCATGGGCGATCTGAAGACGCTCGGCGAAGAGCCGTAGGGTGCATTAGGCCGCAGGCCGTAATGCACCAAAGTGCTTCGGAAGATGAGGTGGTACATTACGCGCTCCGCGCTAATGCACCCCACGAAGATGCGCTGTCAGTCGTCGCACCAACGCCGCGCGCGCGTCCGTTTCATACGCCGTCTTTCCCGCCACGCCCCACACCGGCCCCGGCCACGCGGCGTCACCCGCCCAGCGTCCGATTACGTGCACATGCAGCTGCGGCACGATGTTGCCGAGCGCACCGATGTTGGTCCGCTGGACGCCGGGCTCGGCCGCGATCGCGCGCGCGGCGTCGCGGGTTTCGGACATGAGCCGGGCAGCGTCGGCGTCGGTCAGGTCGCCGATGTCACTGGCGCCGGCCACGCGCGGCACGAGCAGCAGCCACGGCCAGCGGGAATCGTCCTTGAGAAGAACGGTGCAGAGCGGCAGGTCGAGGAAGGCGGTGGCGCTGCGCGTGAGGCCGGGATCGAGGGTGAACATCGCCGCAGTCTAGCGGAAAACGCGGCGACGGCGCAGGATCGCGGCAACAAGAAAACCACGGGAGGCTTCCATGCGGGTGACACCCAGCGGGCAGGCGTGCGGCGCAACGGTGACCGGCGTCGATCTCACCGGCCCACTCGATGATGCGTTGATCGGCGCCGTTCGCGCCGCATGGCTGGACCATCAGGTGATC
>JANNVF010000388.1:0-4690 GCA_031414315.1 Hyphomonadaceae bacterium
CGATGGTGGTGTCCATCGAGCCGGCGGCGCGCGTGCGCGAGCGTTCGTCGTGCGGCTCCGTGCCGCCATTGATGTCCCAGCCGTCGGCGAGGTTGGCGGCGAAGTCAGGCCGCCACATCATGTCGGTATTGGTCATGCCAAACCTGTCGAACACGCGGGCTTGCATCTCCGCGCGCAGATCGAGCCCCATGCCTTTCTCCAGCACGAACTGCAGCAGGATCATGCCCTCGCCGGAATAGGCGTAGCGGGCGCCCGGATCGAAGTGGAGCCTGAGGTTCCCGTCCGGCTCGACGAACGCGAAGTTCGCAAAGCCCGCGCTGTGCGTGAGCAGGATGCGCGGCGTGATCTGGCGCCAGCGCTCATCGCCGGCGAGATCCTCCCACGGCGCGTAATCCTCTTCCGTCTCGGCGCGCGGGTACGCCGGCAGCGGTTTCGGCAGATACGTGGCGATGGAGGTGTCGAGATCGAGCTTCCCCTCCTCGACCAGCTGCATGACCGTCCAGGCGAATGCTGCCTTGGTCAGCGAGGCGCCGTACATGATCGTGTCTGTCCGGAGCGGCGCGCCGGCGGCGTTGCGGGCGCCGTAGGCCTGCACGTAGCGCACCTGACCGCCCTCGATCACCGCGACCGCGAGCCCCTTCGCGCCAGTCCCGGCCATCGCCTGCGCCGCGAACCCGTCGATCTCAGCGCCCGACCGGCGCGGCTCAGCCGGCGCGGTGGCGCACGCGGCAAGCGCGAGCGGCAGCACGACCAGCATGAGGGATTTCAGAAATCTCACGCGAGGGCCTCCTGAGACGCGGCCCTCGCTGGGAGACATGGAGCGGGCGAGGCGATTCGAACGCCCGACCCCAACCTTGGCAAGGTTGTGCTCTACCCCTGAGCTACGCCCGCATCCGTGGGGTAGCGGCAAGGCCCCGGAGGGCCGCGCCGCAAGGCGTGGGGATATGACAGAGCGGCGGGGCGGAGGCAAGCGGTGTGGTGAACGGCGGAGGGCGCCCTCCCTCCGTCATTCCGGAAGCACCGAAGGCGCGATCCGGAACCCAGGGCTCGGGCATGATGCTCCGACCGCGATGCCGTCGACGGCGCCTGAGCCCCTGGGTTCCGGGTTTGCGGTTCGCGCGCTCCGGAATGACTGAGCACCCGCACGCCTGTACAGTCTGGGCCGATTTGTACATTGCCCAGCGCAGATTTGTACGTCGCCATTTTCGATATACAAACGGGCGGCGGATTTGCCCACCGCTGGTCCGATTTGCAGACTTTCAGCACGCGCTTGGTGACCGCGCTTTGCTGGATAAGCGACGCCGCCGGTGTCGGAGACCTACTCCCCCGGTTCGGCCTTGCGCGGCGTCTTCATCCGTCGCCGGTTCACGTGGGCGTGGCCCTCCGGGCGGGTGTCTCCGGTCACGATCTCGCCCTTGAAGTAGTGGCGTTGCCAGCCGGCCTTGATGGTTTCTTCGTCGTTCTCGGTGAGCTTCTTGAGGAAGGTTGTCCGGCTCGCGCCCCACGCCTGATACTGGCGGTAGAGGTCCGGCTCCTCGACGAGCTTCTTCACCACCGGCTCCACCTCCTCGTAGCCGTTGTGCGGCACCGGCATGATGAAACAGAACGGCTCGCCCTTCTTGAACGAGATGTAGCCGGGGCGCGTGAAGTGCCAGTTCATCGTGAACGGGAACGGGAGCCAGTCCGTTTCCACGATGCCGCTCAAGGCCTGGATGCCGTCCTTGATGTGGTTGGGCGAGCCGCCGGTCCAGAGATCCCAGCCGGGTTCCGTGCGGAAGAGATAGCCGGTGTGGAAGGTCAGCACGCCGCGCGTGAAGTGGGAGGTGACGGTGCGTTTCAGCACGGCAGGATCGGTCCCGTCGTCGGGGCGGACCTGAATGTCCTCCATGCTCGGCCCACCCGTCCACCACGCGGTGAAGCTGTAGGGGCTGAGGATGTCCCACCCCGTGGTGTTGGCCACCACCATGGGCAGGCAGCGGTACGGGTGGCGGTCACCGAAGTCGTCCATCCACTTGCGGTCGGTCTGGCCGGGAACCAGCGGCGGGAGATAATCGTCGGTCTCGGTGGTGTAGCACATGAGTTTCATGCGGGACGTGATAGACGCTGAAACACGATGACGGCAACGCGGCACGATCTGCTCGATTTTCTCGACACGCTGGGCGTGGCGCACCGCACCTACGATCACCCGGCCGTGTTCACCGTGGCCGAGAGCGGCGCGATCAAGACGCTCATGCCGGGCGGGCATACCAAGAACCTCTTCCTCAAGGACAAGCGCGGACGGCTGTTCCTGCTGTGCGCGATCGCCGAGACGAAGATCGACCTGACGGCGCTGGCGCGCCTGCTTTCTGCCGGACGGTTCAGCTTCGGGGCGGCCGATCTGCTGCTGGATGCGCTGGGCGTGACGCCGGGGTCTGTCACCGCATTCGCGCTCATCAACGACAAGCTGGGACGCGTGTCGCTCCTGCTGGACGAGGCGCTGTTTGCCGACGATCCGGTCAACTTCCATCCGCTGACCAACGACGCGACCACCGCCCTGTCCGGCGCGGGTCTCCTCACTTTCCTTGAGGCAACGGGCCACCGACCGATGCGTATACGCTTTGACCCCGAGGGCGCCCCCTCCTTGGTTGAATAGGCGGCTCACGCGGCCCATCTTCCGCCGAACGCGACAGGCGATCTGAAGGATATTCCATGACCATGACCTTTGGCGACGAGACCCCCGGCGCCGTGAAGGATGGCTCCGACGCCGCGTTCATGGCCGACGTGATCGAGGAATCCCGCACGCAGCCGGTCATCGTCGATTTCTGGGCGCCCTGGTGTGGCCCCTGCAAGACGCTCGCGCCGGCGCTGGAGAAGGCGGTGCGCGGATCCAAGGGCAAGGTGAAGCTCGTCAAGATCAACATCGACGAGAACCCCGGCGTCGCGGGCCAGCTCGGCGTGCGCTCGATCCCCGCCGTGTTCGCGTTCGACCGCGGCCGCCCCGTGGACGGGTTCATGGGCGCCGTCCCCGACAGCCAGATCCGCATGTTCGTCGACAAGCTTGCGGGCGCTGCGGCCGGCGGTGGCGAAGACGAATTGCAGGCGGCGCTGGCGGAAGCTGCGACGGCATTTGCGCAGGGTGACGTGGGCGGCGCGGCGCAGATCTATGCGGTCGCGCTGCAGGCCGATCCGGAGAATGTGAAGGCGATTGCCGGTCTCGCGCGTTGTTACCTTGCGGCCGGTGAGGTCGAGCAGGCTAAGGATACGCTCTCGATGGTTCCGCCCGAGAAGGACAAGGACCCCGACGTGCAGAGCGTGCGCGCCGCGATCGACCTTGCCGCCGCCGCGCCGCCGCCCGGGGCAAATACCGCGCTGGAGACGGCGCTTGCCGCGAACCCGAACGACCACGCGGCGCGCTATGAGCTTGCGGTCGCGCAAGCAGCACAAGGCGATCTGGAGAGCGCGGTGAACAACCTGCTGACCATCATCGAGAAAGACCGCGCGTGGAACGAAGACGCCGCGCGCACACAATTGCTGAGGGTGTTCGAGGCCGCTGGCTTTGCCTCCGACGTGGCCAAGACGGGACGGCGGCGTCTGTCCACCATCCTGTTTTCCTGAGCCCCGGCGATGTCTGCGTTCGGATTTCGCAAGCCTGAGGATCTTCCCGCGACGATCCCCGTTTTTCCATTGCCCGGCGCGCTCCTGTTTCCGCGCAGCACGCTGCCGCTGAACATCTTCGAGCCGCGCTATCTGAACATGATCGACGACGCGCTCGCCGCGGATCGCCTCATCGGCATGATCCAGCCATCCGTCGATGCGGACGGCGCCCACCCCGTGCTGGCGGAAGTCGGATGCGTCGGCCGCATCACGGCGTTCTCCGAAACCGAGGATGGCCGCTATCTCATCACGCTCACCGGCGTAGCGCGGTTTCGCGTTGGCCGTGAACTGGAGATGCATGCGCCCTACCGGAAGATCGCGCCCGACTGGCAGGCCTATAGCTCCGATCTTTCCCAGCGCGAGCATGGTGGCGCGATCGATCGGGACGCGCTGTCGCGCGCGCTGAAGAACTATGCGGAATCTAGAGGCTTCCAGATCGACTGGGACGCCGCCAGCGATGCGCCGGGCGAATTGCTCGTCAACGCCGTGTGCGCGGCGTGCCCGTTCGACGTGCTGGAGAAGCAATTGCTGCTGGAGGCGGAGACCATCGCCGATCGTTGCGATACCTTGGTGGCGTTGCTGCAGCTCGGCGCTGCGCCGCCGCCCGACAGTTCACATATCCAATGAGCGACATCGACCCGAAGCTGCTGGAGGTGATCGTGTGCCCGCAGACGCGCGAACCGCTGCGCTATGATCGCGACAAGCAGGAGCTTGTGAGCGAGAAAGCGCGGCTCGCTTTTCCTGTACGCGACGGCGTACCTATCCTCATCGCCGATGAGGCCCGTGAACTGGATCCGACCGAATGAGCCTCGCCGTGTGGCCCGCCGACATTCTGTTCCGCCGTGAAGCCCGCGCCCTGCGGGTGACGTTCGATGACGGCGCGATCGTGGAGATTCCGTACGAGAAGCTCCGCGTGGAAAGCCCCTCCGCCGAGGTGCAGGGTCATTCGCCCGACCAGAAACGCACCGTGACCGGCAAGGAGAACGTGGGCGTCGTCGAGGCCAACCCGGTGGGCCGCTACGCCGTGCGCATCGTGTTCGACGATTTCGGCACCGGC
>JANNVF010000389.1:0-5740 GCA_031414315.1 Hyphomonadaceae bacterium
CGCGCGCTGGCGGCGCGCGGAATCCGCGAAGTCATGGTCCACACCGGACAGCATTTCGACCCGTCCATGTCCGACATTTTCTTCGAGGAACTGGACATCCCGCCGCCTGCCATTCACCTGGATATCCATACGCTGCCTCACGGCGCCATGACCGGTCGCATGGTTGAGCAGATCGAAAGTGCGCTCATCGCCGAGCGACCGGACTGGGTTCTCATCTACGGAGACACCAACTCAACCCTCGCCGGCGCCCTCGCCGCCGCCAAGCTCAACATTCCCGTGGCGCACGTGGAGGCGGGCTTGCGGTCGTTTAATAGGCGCATGCCCGAGGAGGTCAACCGGGTGGTTGCAGACCACCTCAGCACCAAGCTGTTCTGCCCGACGCGGACCGCTGCGGCGAACCTCGCCACCGAAGGTTTGACGCGAGGCGTGCACATCGTGGGCGACGTCATGTACGACACGACGCTCGCCACGGCCGCGCGCGCGGAGGCCAACTCGACCATCCTCAAGCGCCTTGGGCTCGCGCCGCAGACCTACGCCGTCGCCACAGTGCACCGGGCCGAAAATACCGACGACCCTGTGCGCTTTGCCGCTGTGATGGACTGGCTGTCGCAGGCGGGGAGCGACCGGATTGTCATTCTGCCCGTGCATCCCCGCACTCGGAAGGTGCTGGAATCGCGCAGCATGTCACCTCGGAACGTGCGCCTGGTTGATCCGCTCGGATTTCTCGACATGGCCCAGCTCGTCCGGAACGCGGCGGGCGTCTTCACGGATTCCGGCGGGCTACAGAAGGAAGCGTATTTCCACCGCGTTCCCTGCGTGACACTGCGAGACGAAACCGAGTGGGTGGAGACGATCGCGTGCGGCTGGAACCGGCTCTGGACGACCGACACCTACGCGCCGCGTCGTGACATCGAAGAGTATGGAAACGGCGACAGCGCTCATCACATCGCAGACGCACTCGCCACGGCCTGAGCTATCACCCACCGCGTGCATACCCACGCACATCGGGAACGAAGTGCGCGTGCGCAGCCATGCACCGCAGGATCGTCTCGCGATTGTCCTTCGTCCACGCAATTGTGCGCGCCAGCCCGGCTTCATGGTCAACTTCCGCGACGAAACCGAGCCTTTCGCGCGCCTTGGTCGGGTCACCGAACCTTTGTCCCGAACGGTCCCAGTCCCGCGCCGGGGTCACGGCGATCGGTGTGCTGTTGTTCGCAAGGCGGTTCACACGCTCGGCAAGCTCCCTGATGGTCGTCTCGGCGCCCGAAGCAAGATTGTAGGTCTCGCCGGGCTCGCCCGCGAGCGCGCACGCGACGAGCCCGCGCGCCATGTCCTCGACGAAGATGAAGTCACGCGTGGCGACGCCGCCGTTCTCCACGGGCAACGATTCGCCATGCAGCGCTTTCCAGACGAATGTCGGCGTGACGTTCCGCCACACGGTGTGGGCCGTCCCGCGCCAGCGCCCGGCGCCAAGAATCTCTCCGGGACCGTAGACATTCTGGAACCGCGCCTTGACGAACGGCAGGCCGTGCCGGGTATGATAATAGTTGCCGTACATTTCGCCGACGAGCTTGGAGATCGAATACGGGCTGTCGTGGAACAACGAGACCGGCGCGTCCTCGCCGGTCGCGCGTGCGCCGTCGAACGTCTTCTCGGCCACCGCGCATCCCGCCGCTGCGTAGACCACCTTCTTCAGCGAGCGGATGTCCTTCAGCCGCTCGAACAGTTTCAGGGTGGTGATGGTGTTGTTGTCATGATCCATCAGCGGATCGGCGATCGAGGACTGGTTGCCGTGGAAACACGCAAGGTGCCAGGCGTAGTCAAGGTCGCCAGGCAGGTCGCGCAGCGCCTGATCGTCGGTGATCGAGCGCGGTAGGAAACGGACGCGCGGGTCCTCGGGTACGTTCGCCATGTCCGCCGACAACAGGTTGTCGACGATCAGGAGACGCTGCACGCCACGCTCCAGCAGCAAGCGGACCAGATTGGAGCCGACGAACCCGGCGCCGCCCACGACCAACGCGTTGCGCCCCGAAAAATCCTGATCCATGCGGCCGACGATCCGATGTTACGCGGAAGGGAGCTTATGCCGGGTTCGTCCGAGGGGTGCAACGCACCCAGCGAGTCCGGCATGTGGACGCTGAACAGACTATGGTCGAGCGGCGCCCAGCGACGGAGTCTGCTGCCCTCGCCCGTTGAACGGCCGTGTGTCAGCGCCCAAGGAGTGTTCATGAGTCACGGTCTTGGGGTCGAGCGCCGCAGCAGAGTGGAACAGCGTCCAACATGACAGCGCCGCTGACACGGGACCCGCACCGCTGGATCAACAAATTTGGGGTGGCGGCGGCAGTGGCTGCGGCGTTGTGCGTCGGACTTCTGGTGGGGGCCTTCGCCACTGACCGGAGCGCGCTTCGCGGCCGGCCCGCACTTGCGACCGCTCCGGTGACCGGCGACGAGGACGCAACCGAGCGCTGGTTTTCCTCCGCGGCGACCACTGTCACCACCAGCTTCAGCTATGCCAAGTTTGCCCTTGAAGGGTCCCGCAACGCGCCGCTGACACCCGCCGAGCGCGAGACGCTGCTGGCCATGACGGCGGTTCGCTACGTGTCCACGCGATTGAGCCCCCTTCGCTACGGCTATGTCGTCGACATGCAGGGCCAGAAGATTGCAACGATGGACGACGTGATTGCCAACGAGGCCGGCATTTGCGGCAATCAAGTCGAGGCGACGCTTCGGTTGCTGCGAAAGCTGGGTCTGCGCGCCCGCAGCGTGCAGTATTACCGCGCTGGCCCGAAAGGCAATGAAAGCCACATCATTGTCGAGGTGCTTTCGGGCGGCGCATGGCGTTTCATGGACGTGACCTGGCGCGCCTGGTTCCTCCGCGATCCGAAAAATCCACTCGATCTCGTTTCCGCCGGCGATCTCGCCGCATACGGGCGCCATGCTTACACAATGCGATTGGATTCCACCTCGATGACCGGCCTTGTCGCCGCCAGCGTCACTGGCGATGTCATGAGCTACCTGGACGGGTGGCGGCACAAGGTTGTGCTGCACGGTGTGTCGGGAAGCGTTCGGCTTCTGCGGGACCGCCGCAAGCGCATCGCCTCGTGGACTCCCGCAGGGGTGCCGAATTTCGTGGGACGGACGCTTGAAGTCGGCGAACTCGCCCAAGGTGCTGTGGAGACCGTTCTGGAGCGCGGCGACGCGAAGCGCCTGCGCAGCATTCAGTTGCGCCAACCCGTCGTGGCCTGCGCAGAAGGCTCGATCGTCGCCCGCACCGCGATAGACGGCGAACTGGCGCGCCGGCCACTCCGGGAGCTTCAGTCGGACGGGCACTTGCCTCTGACGCGGTCGCCTTCTGTGGGCCAGGACATTATTCTCAGCGTGTCAGGTCCGCCCGACGAGGCCTGTTACCTCGTCTACTCGCGCATCTCCGCGTTGATGTAAGATCTGCGGTGCACGCCGCTCAATGACAGGCGCGCTAGCGGCGCTGCCCCCAAGTCCGCTATACGGCTTCAGGACACGCAGGCCCGCGCCTGATCGGCGGTTCTTGAGGCGTGGGAGGTCCGGGTGATCGAAAGGCTGCTGAAGCTGGAGGCCGGTCCGTTGGCGGACGCCTTTCGGGCGTGCCGGCCGCATTTTTTCTATCTGATGTGCTTCAGCGCGGCGCTGAACGTGCTGTACCTCGCGCCGTCGCTCTACATGCTTCAGATCTACGACCGCGTGCTGGTGTCCGGATCGATCTGGACCCTCGCGTTCCTGACTATCGCGCTGTTCGTGAGCCTGAGCGCGCTCGGGCTGCTGGACGCCGTCCGGGGACAACTCCTGTCGGCAGCGGGCCAGCGGCTTGACCGCTTGGTGGCGCCCGTTCTGCTTCGCGCCGCCATGGATGAGCGTGACCCGAGCGCTAGCGGGCGTTCGCGCAGCCAACCGTTGCGAGACTTCGACGTGTTCCGCGCCGCCGTCGCGGGCGCGCCATTCCTTGCGGCGTGCGACCTGCCGTGGACCCCGCTCTTCATCTTTGTCTGCTTCGTGATCCACCCGCTGATCGGCGCCGCCGTGCTGCTGGGCGGGGCTGTGCTTGTGGCAATCGCATTCCTCAGCGAGCACAAAATGCGGGGCATGATCCGCCGGCAGGCGGAGGCCATTTCCTCCTATGCGTTGCTGGACGGCGACGCGGCCAGCGCCGAGACAGGCCGCGTGCTGGGCATGCGCGATGCGTTGGTCGCGCGTCAGCTCAACGCACGCACCGGTTTGACTACAGCGCAATCCGAAGCGGCCGTGACCGCCAGCGGCCACACGGCGCTGACGAAGTTCGTGCGCCTGTTGCTCCAGTCGGGCATCCTTGGGCTCGGCGCCTATCTTGCGGTCGAACGACAGATATCCCCCGGCGGCATCATCGCCGGCTCCATCATTGCCGCCCGCGCCTTCGCGCCGCTGGAGCAGGTGGTGAGTGCGTGGCGCCAGCTCGGGCAGGGCTTGCAGGCGCTGGTGTCAGTCCGTACCGCGCTCGCGCAGACGCCGGCGCAGACATCCCATACTGCCCTTCCGGCGCCGCGCGGAGCGCTCCGGCTGGAGCAGGTGGGCGTGCGCTTTTCGGGTGCGGAAGGCCCGGTGCTGCAAGGCGTGACCGTCAGCGTGGAGCCTGGTGATATTGTCGGCGTGGTCGGGCCCAGCGGCGCCGGGAAGACGACGCTGACCCGGGTGATGTGCGGGGCGCTTCGCCCCATGGTCGGGACCGTCCGTCTGGACGGCGCCAGTCTGCGGGACTGGGATGAAGCCGCGCTCGGACGCCATATCGGTTACGCGCCGCAGGAAAACGCGCTTTTTGCGGGCACGGTCGCCCAGAACATCAGCCGCTTCCAGACAACAGCCGACCGCGGCGACTCCGACGCGGGCGTCGTGGCCGCCGCGCAAGCCGCAGGCGCACACGAGCTGATCCTGAAACTCCCGCAGGGCTACGACACCTCGGTCGGCCCCGGTGGTCGCGGCCTCTCGGCCGGGCAGGCGCAGCGGATCGCTCTCGCCCGCGCGCTGTTCGGCGACCCGACGCTGATCATTCTCGACGAGCCCAACGCCCATCTCGACCAGGAGGGAGAGGCGGCGCTGGTGGAAGCATTGAAAACAGCGCGCGCACGCGGAGCCGCGATCGTGGTGGTGGCCCATCGCGCCGGGTTCATGAGCATTGCCGACAAGCTCATCGTGATGCGCGACGGCAAGATCGACAGTTTCGGTCCGCGCGATCAGGTGGTGGCGCGCCTCGCCGCAGTTGAAGGCGGGCGCGGCAAGCCGCCGCCGGAAGCCAGCCGGAGCACACCCTGATGGTCGGTCCCGCGACGCGAAAGCCCGCATCACCACAAAACCTCTCCATGAGTGGCGTCGCCGAACAGCTAGCCGCTTTCGTGGGCCCCGCCCCGCCGGCCGATGACAGCGGTCGCCGCGCCATCCGTACCGGCCTGCTGGTGATCCTGCTCTTCTTCGGCGTGCTTGGCGGCTGGGCGGCGCTCGCGCCGCTCGATGCGGGCGTGACGGCGCCCGGCGTCGTGGTGGTTTCAGGCAACCGCCAAACCGTCCAGCACCGTGACGGCGGCATCGTATCGAAGATCCGTGTCAAGGAGGGCGATCGGGTCGCGAAAGATCAGATCGTCATCGAACTCGCCTCGCTCGAACTGGGAGCACAGTTCGACGCGCTGCTGGGTGAATCCATCGAACTGGAGGCGATGCGCGCGCGCCTCGCAGCCGAGGC
>JANNVF010000390.1:0-8445 GCA_031414315.1 Hyphomonadaceae bacterium
GGCTGGCGCCCGCCGAAGCGGCCGCCGCCGACGCACCGGCGCGACTACTGGGAAGAACTCCTGTCCGTGTTCGCGGAGGCGCGACACCAGCTCAGCGACTGGCGGCGACGAACGTGCGTCATCGCGCCTGCGGCGTCCGGATCATGAGATCCGGCGAACGCGACGCATGCGCGCGATTCAACCCCTCTCCCCGCAGGCGGGGAAAGGGACAGCCGAGCCTGCGAGGCAGGGTGAGGGTGCGGTCGTGCAAGATGAGTCTCGTTCCGCGCCGCCGGGCCCTCACCCTGACGTCGCTTCGCGCCGTCTGTCCCTCTCCCGCTCAGGCGCGGGCGAGGGTCCTATTTCGGTGCCGTGCCCGTCACGCTCGCGCGCGTCTTCACGCCGGCCCACCAGCGCGCGACGTCCGGCGCCTGCGTCTCCCACTGGAGGTCGGCCTGGCGGAAGTCGACGTAGCCGAGCGCCGCCGCGAACGCGATCGCGCCGATGTCGAAGATGTCGCCCCCATTGGCGGCCACGTCCGCCGCCATCGCGCCGATGCCGCGATGGATGTTGCCGGTCCACCGGTCCGCCCACGTCGCGGAGCGTTCGGCCTCGGGGCGGTTGCGCTCCATCTGCAGGTTGAACGCGGCGTCCATCACGCCGTCGCCCAATGCCTGCCGGCGCAGCGCATCGATCCGCGCGGGGCCGCTCTCGGGAATGAGGCGCGGGCTCGGCAGCAGGCCGTCGAGGTATTCGCAGATCACGCGGCTGTCGTAGAGCATGCGCCCCTGCTCGCTGATCAGCGCGGGAATCTTGTTGAGCGGATTGATCGCGCGGAGCGCCGCCTGGTCGCCCGCGAGCGGGCTGTGCGTGATGACCTCCACGCGCGCCGTCAGCGCCTTCTCGGCCAGCACGATGCGGACCTTGCGGCCATACGGCGAGGTGTCGGAGGTGAGGAGCTTCATCATCTCGTCACGCCGGCGGCGACTGGATGTTGCGGACGAGCCTCAGCACCGTGGTGCGCGGCAGGAACTTCACGAGGCCCGCAAGCATCGCGTTGTTGCCGCCCGTCACCTTCACGCGCTGGTTGCGCCGCCAGGCGTCGTAACCCATCTGCGCGACCGGCGCGGAGCCCATCACCTTGGCCTGCGACAGCCGCGTCTTGCCGGTGCCGGCGCGCTCGCGGAATTTGGATTCGGTGGCGCCCGGGCACAGGCAGCTCACGTTCACCTTCGTGCCGTTCGCCTCTTCCCAGAGCGCTTCCGAGAACGACAGCACGAACGCCTTCGACGCGTAGTACACCGCCATCAGCGGCCCCGGCTGGAACGCCGCGACCGACGCGACGTTCAGCACGCCGCCGCGATTGGCGGCGAGCATGCCCTTCCAGTAGATATGCGTGAGTTCAACGAGGGCGCGGACGTTGAGATCGACCTGCCCGAGCTGCGGCTCGATGGGCTCCACGTCGAAGCCGCCCGCGTGGCCGAAGCCCGCGTTGTTGACCAGCACATCGACCGTGAGCCCGCGCTGCGCGATGGCCGCCGCAAGCTTTGCGCCACCGCCGTGGGCGCCGAGGTCCGCGGCGATGGCCGTGGCCTTCACGCCGTGCTTGGCCGCGAGGCGTTCGGCGACCGCCTGCAACGCAGGCTCGGTGCGCGCCGCGAGAATGAGATCGTAGCCGTCCTTCGCGAAGCACTCGGCGATATCCACGCCGATCCCCGCCGAAGCGCCCGTCACCAGCGCCGTCTGGCCTTCGCCCCGCTTCTTCCGCGCCATCACCGCCTCCCTGTTTCGCGGGAGCTTAGGCGACGGCGCGGCGCGCCGCTACTCGTTGTCTCGCGCGCCGGCCCGCGACCGCGTGATCCGCGACCGACGCACGTTGGCCTCCGGCGCCATCTTCTGGATTTCCGCGCGCTGCTCGGCGCGGCGATCATGCACCGACGCGATCACGTACCCCATCGGCACGCCAAGATCGACGAGCAGCTGTTCGCACAGCACGAGGCTGGCCTCGGTCGTCTCCGGCACCGCGTCGGTGGCTCCCAGCCGGTAGAGCCGCGCCGCGTCGCGGGCATCCCGCGCCCGCGTGACGACGATTAGCTCCGGCCGCTCCGCCCGCGCCGCCGTCACGATCTCGGCCGCCGACAGCGGCGAATCGAGTGTCACCACCAGCGCCTTGGCATGCGCGATGTCGCACGCGCGCAGGAATGCGATCTGCGTGGCGTCGCCGAACGCGATGGGTTTGCCGGCGGAGCGGTGCTTGCCGACGAGCTTCGCATCGGAGTCGATCGCGAGGTACGGGGTGTTGTGCGTCTCCAGCATCATGGCGACGGTCTGCCCGACGCGGCCGAAGCCGCAGATGATGACGCGCGCGGGATCCTCCAGCGCTATGTCAGGCAGCGCCGCAATGTCGGGCGCGGGCACAGCGGGCGCGAGCTTGCGGCCGGACCAGCGACCGATCCGCTCGAGGAACGGGATGGTCAGCATTGTCGTCGCCGCGATGGAAAGCACGATCGCCGTGATTTCCGGAGAGACGAGGCCGACGGTGCTCGCCAGCCCGATGATAACGAAGGTGAACTCGCTGCCGGGCCCCAGCAGAAGGCCCGCTTGCAGCGCCACGCCAAGCGGAAGACCGAACGCGCGGCCAAGCCCGGTCACGATCAGCGCCTTCATCGCCACAAGCGCCACGCCGATGCCGACGAAGAGGAACGGCGACTCAAAGATGCGCGGCAGGTCGATGCTCATGCCCACCGAGATCAGGAACACGCCGAGCAGGATGCCCTTGAATGGGTCGATGGTGATCTCGATCTGCCGGCGATACTCGGTTTCCGCCAGCAGGATGCCGGCGATCAGCGCGCCCATCGCCATCGACAGGCCGGCCGCCGCCGTCGCGATGCTGGCGCCGAGGATGACCAGCAGCGACACCGCGACGAAGCTTTCAGGGCTGTTGGCGCCCGCCACCATCCGGAACATCGGCCGCAGCACGATGCGACCGAGGATCACCATGGCCACTACCGCGATCGCCGCTTGCACCATGGACAAGCCGAGATCGACGAAGATGTTGCCGCCGTCACGCGCGCCGAGCACGCTGATCGCAAACAGGATCGGCACCGCTGCGAGATCCTGGAACAGCAGGACCGCGAAGGTCGTCCGCCCGACCGGCTTGGCCAGACGTTTGGCGTCCGACAGCGCCTGGATGATCACCGCCGTCGACGACATCGCCAGCGCGAGGCCGATGGCGATCGCCGCCAGACGGTCCTGCAACACAAGATACGCGACGCCGCCCACCGCGAGCGCACACAGCGAGAGCTGCAACGCGCCCAGTCCGAAGACCAGCCGTCGCATCATGCTCAGTCGCTCAAACGACAGCTCCAGGCCAATCATGAACATCAGCAGCGCGATGCCGAGCTCCGCCGTGGTGGCAATCGATTCGGGCTCGGTGATCACGAAGTGCGCGAGCCACGGGAACGGATCGGCCAGCGCGCCGAGCGCGTGCGGCCCCACGAGCACGCCGACCAGCATGAACCCGATCACGGGGCTGACGTTGAAACGGCGCACCAGCGGAATGACGACGCCCGTGGTGGCGAGAACGATAAGGGTTTCCTTGAATGCCGAGACGTCGATCGGTGCTGCCATGACTCCAGTGTAAAGGCGCTGGCGCCGACCGGCCACCCCTCGTGAACGACCGCCGTCTGACAATCATGTCAGCGCAAAGCTGCGGCCTCTTGTGCACGCGCAAGGATCTCGTCCCACGCGCCTGCAATCACGAGGTCCGCCGGCGCCACCCATGTGCCGCCAACGCACAGCACGTTCGGCATCGCGAGATACGACGGCGCCGACTCCGCCGTCACGCCGCCCGTTGGGCAGAAGCGGCAATTCGCGAATGGGCCGCCGAACGCTTTCAGCATCGCCACGCCACCGGCCTGCTCGGCCGGGAAGAACTTGAAATGATCGAGACCCGCATCGAGCCCGCGCATGAGTTCGGTCGCCGTCGCCACGCCGGGCAGCAAGGGTGCGCCGACCACGTTCGTCTGATCGATGACTGCTTCACTCAGGCCTGGACTGACGAAAAACCGCGCGCCCGCTGCGAACGCCGCGTCCACATCCTTGCCGTTCAGCACCGTCCCCGCCCCGACGACAGCGCCTTCCACATCGGACATTGCGCGGATCGCGTCCAGCGCCACCGGCGTGCGCAGCGTGACTTCCAGCACCGGCAGGCCGCCCGCGACCAGCGCCCGCGCCAGCGGCGCGGCGTGCTCGATACGCGAGATGGTGAGCACCGGGATCACCGGCGCCATGCGCATGAAGTTGGCGATCTCGGTCACGACACGTCTCCGTCGAAAAAGATTCCACCGCCCGCCTCCGCCGACCCGACGATGGCGCGGAACGGCGCGAAGAGCTCGCGACCGGTTCCGTGTTTCGGTGCAGGCGCGCTGGCGGCGTCGCGTCCGGCAAGCACCGCTGCGTCAACAAAAATGGAGAGAGTGCCCGCTTGAGCATCGAGACGCAGGATGTCTCCATCGCGCACGCGGCCGATCATGCCGCCACACGCGGCCTCCGGCGTCAGGTGGATTGCCGCAGGCACGGCGCCGGATGCGCCCGACATGCGCCCGTCCGTGACAAGCGCCACATTGAACCCCTTGTTCTGCAGCACGCCGAGCGCCGGCGTCAGCTTGTGCAGCTCCGGCATGCCGTTGGCGCGCGGCCCCTGAAAGCGGATCACCGCGATAAGATCGCGGTCCAGCGCGCCCGTCTTGAATGCAGCGAGGAAGTCATCCTGGTCGTCGAACACGACCGCTGGCGCCTCGATCACATGCCGATCCGCGGGCACCGAAGAAACCTTGATGATCGCGCGGCCCAGCGATCCGTGCAGGGTCTTCAATCCGCCCTCGGGATCGAACGGGTCACTGGCGGGACGCAGAATGTCCGGCGCAAGCGAAGCCGGGGGTGCGTCGCGCCAGACCAGGTTGCCGTCCTGCAGCACCGGCTCGCGGGCGTAGGCTTGCAGGCCAGGGCCAACCACCGTCTCCACATCACCGTGCAGCAGACCGGCATCGAGCAGTTCACGGGTCAGAAACGCCATGCCGCCCGCAGCGTGGAACATGTTCACGTCGGCGCCACCATTCGGATAGATGCGCGTGAGCAGCGGCGTGACCTTGCCG
This sequence comes from Hyphomonadaceae bacterium, assembly GCA_031414315.1. Lineage (GTDB taxonomy): Bacteria > Pseudomonadota > Alphaproteobacteria > Caulobacterales > Aquidulcibacteraceae > VFBF01. The sequence continues at coordinate 5,136 of JANNVF010000390.1, forward strand.
AGCGCATCGAAGTCCTCCCAGTTCACAATGATCCCCGCAGCGCGCGCCATCGCGGGAATGTGCAGCGCGTGGTTGGTGGAGCCGCCTGTCGCCATCAAACCGACGATGCCGTTGACGATGGCGCGCTCGTCGATGATCGACGCGAGATAGCCCGCGCCCTGCGTCGCCAGCGCGATCGCACGATCGGTGGCGGCGCGCGTCAGCGCTTCGCGGAGGGGCGTGCCGGGATTGACGAACGCCGTGCCGGGCATGTGCACGCCCATCAGCTCCATCAGCATCTGGTTGGAGTTGGCGGTGCCGTAGAACGTGCAGGTGCCGGCGGTGTGGTACGAAGCCGCCTCCGCCTCCAGAAGCTCGGCGCGGCCGATGAGGCCAAGCGCGAACTGTTCGCGCACCCTGGCCTTTTCCTTGTTGGGAATGCCGGACGGCATCGGACCGGCCGGCGCGAAGATCACCGGCAGGTGGCCGAACGCCAGCGCGCCGATCATCATGCCGGGCACGATCTTGTCGCAGACGCCGAGCATCAATGCAGCGTCGAACACGTCATGGCTCAGCGCGATGCCGGTGGAGAGCGCGATCACGTCGCGCGAGAACAGCGATAGCTCCATGCCGGGGCGACCCTGCGTGACGCCATCGCACATCGCGGAGACGCCGCCAGCGACCTGCGCGGTTCCACCGGCCCTGCGCGCCGCATCCTTGATGATCGCCGGGAACGCCTCGAACGGCTGGTGCGCCGAGAGCATGTCATTGTAGGCGGTGACGATACCGATGTTCGGCGCATCGCCGCGAATGGACAGCTTGTCGCCGAGCGGCGCGGCCGCGAACGCATGCGCGAGGTTGCCGCAGGACAGGTGCGTGCGGCTGCGACCCGCAGACCGCGCCGCATCTATGCGCGCGAGATAGTCCGCGCGGAGATCCCTGCTGCGCGCGCGGATGCGCGCGGTGACGTCGGCGACAACGGGGTTCAGTGGCATCACGAAACCGTCTCCGCACACCAGTACGCGGACACCCGTCCGCTCGCCATCGCAAGCAATACGCCCAGTGGCGTCTCGGACAAACCGTTCTGCGCGGCGCGGAAGACAGAGAGTTTATCCGCGCCCGTGAAGAGCAGGCAGATCCATCGGGATGCGGCGAGGGCGCCGATTGTCAGGCTCAGCCGCTCTGCCGCGCCAGCTGCGGCGGGCGCGTATGCCGGCTGAACATGACCATCACCGTGCATCGGGAGGCCCGGAAAGAGTGACGCAACGTGCCCGTCCTCACCGATGCCCAGCAAGCACACGTCGAACGGCATCGGCACCTCTGCGACTGCGCGCTCAACCTCAGGCTCCGCATCGGCCGGGCGCAGCGCAGCCGTCTTCAACGGCACGAACCGGGCGGCTGACGGCGCCCCGGCGAGCAAGGTCCTGCGGATCATGCCCTCGTTACTCGCGACATCGTCGACGGCAACCCAACGCTCGTCCGACAGAGTAATCGCGACGTCCCGCCAGCGCATCCCGCGCCTTGCGAGAGCCTCGTAGAGCGACGCGGGCGTTCGACCGCCCGTCACCACAAACCCGGCGCGGCCTCGCAACTCTATCGCAGCCTCAAGAGCGACAACGATATCTAACGCCAGCGCTTCGACGAGCAATGCCATGTCGTCGAAGGAGCGCTCTTCAATCATCAGTCGTGCCAGGAATGCCCGTTGCGCTCCGCAAGGGCAAACGCGCCGGACGGCCCCCATGTTCCGGCCGCGTAGGGCGATGGCGCAACGGCCTGCTTGCGCCATCCCTCCACGATGGCGTCGATCCACGTCCACGCGGCTTCGGATTCATCGCGACGCACGAACAGCGTGGAGTTGTTCTGCAGCGCCTCGAGCAGCAGCCGCTCGTAGGCGATACGTCGCCTTTGCCAGCGAAACGCATCGTCGAGGCTCAGGTTCAACGATAGAGGCTTCAGGTCGAACCCGCTTTGCGCCAACGTTGGGGTCTTGTTCATCAGGAGGAGAGAAATTTCCTCGTCCGGCTGAAGGCGGATCGTCAGCCGGTTGGCCTGCAGTTCGCTGCCGCCGAAGATGGAGTGCGGCACCGCGCGGAACTGGATGATGATCTGCGACGAACGCGCCGGCAGGCGCTTTCCCGTGCGCAGGTAGAACGGCACGCCGGCCCAGCGCCAGTTGTCGATATGTGCGCAAAGCGCCACGAATGTTTCGGTGTCGCTCGCCGCGCCCCCCGCTTCATCGGCGTAACCGGGAACCGACTCTCCGTCCGCGACCCCGCGACGATACTGGCCGCGCACCGTCTTGCGCGCGATCTCCGGACCCACGATCGGCCGCAGCGAGCGCAGCACCTTGACCTTCTCGTTGCGCACCGATTCCGGATCTAGGTTTGCCGGCGGCTCCATCGCCACCAGACACAGCAGTTGCAGGAGGTGGTTTTGCACCATGTCGCGGAGCGCGCCGTACTCGTCGTAATAGCTCCAGCGCCCCTCCACGCCGACGGTCTCGGCCACGGTGATCTGCACGTGATCGATCGCGACCTTGTCCCACAGCGGCTCAAACAACGTGTTGGCGAACCTGAGCGCGATCAGGTTCTGCACCGCCTCCTTGCCGAGATAGTGATCCATCCGGAATATCCGGTTTTCGGAGAAATGCTGTGACAGCTCCTCGTTGATCGCGGCGCAACTGGTGCGATCCCGGCCGATCGGCTTCTCGACGATCACCCGGCTCGAGGCATCGGAGAGCCCCGCAGCGGCCAGGCCGCGCACAATGGTTCCGTAGAGCGCCGGCGATGTGGAGAGATAGAAGATGCGCTCGACCGCCCCGTCCAGCAGTCCGGCAAGGCAGCCGTAGGTTTCAGGGGTCGCGGCATCTCCGCCGCAGTAGCGCAATCGGGACGCAAACCGTTTCCAGACGTCGGGCTGCAACGCGTCGTCCGAGCGCGCCCGGATCGCCTGCTCCACCTCGGCGCGGAAGTCGGAATCGCGCAGCGGGGAGCGCGCGGCACCGATGATCCGCAGGTCCGGCGGGAGCAAGCCGTCCGCATCCAGAAAGTAGAGCGACGGAAACAGCATGCGCCGGGCGAGATCTCCCGTGGCGCCGAAGATCACGATGGCGGCGGCGGTGGTCATGCCGCGCAGGTAAAGGGGTGCGGCGGCGCGATCAAGGCGCAGCGGGCAATGTCACGAGGACAATGCCGCCAGGCGCGCCCGCTTCGCACTCAATACGAGCGCGCGACGAGGATTTCCTCGACACCGGCAGCGCCCGTGAAGATGCAGGGCCCCAGCGTGGCTGGCTGCACCATCGGCGCGTTGCGGATCGTCAGTTTCAGCGCCT